>JACQRQ010000241.1 GCA_016206405.1 Elusimicrobiota bacterium
ACCACATAGCCAGGCGCTCCACCGAGCTGGCAGAGCGAACCCGAGGTTTCCTCATAAAGTTGGGGAATCGAAAAGGCCGATGTGTTCGACCAGCCAACGGCGTCGATGCGCCGCGTGCCGGAGGCATTCTGCAGCTCGATGGTCCCGGCCTTGTTGGCGCGGATATAGCTCGCGCCCTGGCTGGTGTAAACCGCGTCGGCGTCGATGGAAACGCCATCCGTGGTCAAAATTCCGGTGCTGGCGATCAAATAATACCCGCCCGATGGAACGTAAGTGGAGCGATAGGTGATGCTGATGGGAATTTCGTCCTGCCCCTGCCCGGTTTGGCCGTAATAGTTGAGCCGTATGTCGCTCGCGCCGATGGCCACCGAGGTCGTGGTGGGGTTGAAGAGCTCAACATATTCCACGTTTCCCTCCGGCAGCGTCGTCGAAGCCACCACCTGGCTGATGAGGATTTGCGTCGAAACGTAGACGCCGCTGGATATCACCGTTCCCGAGGAAATGGTCGTCACCGTGAAGTTTTGCGTGACGTCTGCGCCCGAGGCCACGCTCAAAAGCGCGGAATATTTGGTGTAATAGCCGGCCTTGGAGGCCGCGACGGTATAGGATCCCGCAGTGACGGAAAAACTGTATTTGCCGTCGGAGCCGGTGTAGGCCTGAAAATTGGCGTTTTGAAGGGTCACCACGCGCATGCTCGCGATCGCCGCGCTCCCGTCGGTGATGGTGCCGGAAATCGAGGAATTTAAGGGCGTTACGTCCGGATTTTCCTTCAAATTCGACAGGGATACCTGCTTCAGCGAAGAGCCCTGATACCAAAACACGTAGACCACGATCCTCTTTAGTCCTGGATCGGCGCTGGTGTAGCTCATGGTGGAAATCGAGCCGCCGGCCAAGCTGGCGAAATCCACCCGGACGGCGCGCTCGAATCGAAGGCCGCCCACCGACAACGATTCTTTGGCGTAGTTGCCGTCGTCATAAGAGACGGAGGGGCTCACGCGCGTATCCGTGACCGGACTGGTCGTCAGAAGGAGCATGTAATACGATTTGTTCTTGAGCGTCTCGATTTTTTCCTGGGCCAGATTGGTGGCCAAGCTCCGCGCCCGCATTTGACTCGACACCTTGGTCACGAATTTAAAGGCCTCAATAAAGCCTAATATGCCGATCGACATAATCGCGGAGGCGATCAAAATCTCGACCAAGGTGAACCCCCGGTTGGACGACAGCCGCCCGGCCCGCACTCGTTTAAACATAAGAATTTAAGATAGTATAATGGCTTTGCCCCCTGAAATCAAGGGAAAGGGAAGGTGACTTTCATTACAATGCGTTATTTGATTTTGAGCCCCTCTTAGTTTATAATGAGCGAGTCTATGCCGGCGTCTCTAAAAAGCCTCATCCGCCAAAATAAAGCGAAAATCGGCATTCTGGGAATGGGCTATGTCGGGCTCCCCCTGGCGGTGGAGTTCGCGAAAGCCGGATTTGAGGTCACCGGATTTGACGTCGCCCAAAGCCGCGTGCGCCAAATCAACCGCGGCCGAAGCTATATCGCCGACGTCGCGCAGCCGCTGCTAAAAGCCCTGGTTCGCCAAGGAAAGCTTCGGGCGTCCGCCGACTTCCGGGACCTGAAAGAGACCCAGGTGATCATCATCTGCGTCCCGACGCCGCTAAGAAAAAGCCGCGATCCGGACGTGTCCTATATCGTTTCGGCCGCCGGCAAAATCGCTCTCGCCCTGCGAAAGGGCCGCCTCGTCATTTTGGAGAGCACCACCTATCCCGGAACGACGCGGGAACTCGTTTTGCCCCTGCTTGAAAAAACGGGGCTGAAGGCCGGCCGGGACTTCTGTCTGGCCTTTTCTCCCGAAAGGGTCGACCCCGCCAATCAAAAATTCAACATCGCCAACACCCCCAAGGTCGTGGGCGGCATCACCCCCCTCTGCGCGGAGATGGCCCATGCGCTTTACTCCCGCATCGCGGACAAAGTGGTGCGCGTTTCCAGCGCGGAATCCGCGGAAATGGTCAAGCTTTTGGAAAACACCTTCCGCGCCGTCAACATCGCCTTGGTCAACGAAATGGCGCTCATGTGCCACCGGCTGAAAATCGACATTTGGGAAATCGTCCGGGCCGCCGCCACCAAACCTTTCGGCTTCATGCCCTTCTATCCGGGGCCGGGTCTGGGAGGCCACTGCATCCCCCTGGACCCCCACTACCTGGCCTGGAAAATGAAAACCTTGAATTTCGAGCCGCGCTTCATCGAGCTGGCCGGCGCCATCAACGGCACGATGCCGCGCCACGCCGTCGAGCGGCTGGGAGAGATCTTGAACCTGCGAAAGCGGAGCATCAAAGGCAGCCGTTTCTTGATCCTGGGCGTGGCCTACAAGCCCAACGTCTCCGATTACCGGGAATCTCCCGCGCTCGACATCATCGAGCTGCTCCTGGAGAAAGGCGCGCGGGTCAGCTACCACGATCCGCTGGTCCCGCGGCTTAAATGGGAATCCCGCGCCTGGACCTCCGTGCCCGCCGCGCCGAGGGGCCTCAAAAAATTCGATTGCGTGGTCATCGTCACGCCGCACAACTCCATAGACTACCCCCAAGTCGTGGCTTCAGCCAAGCTGGTCTTTGACACGCGCAACGCCACGCAGGGAATTAAGAGTAAGAAAATCTATAAGTTGTAAGAGAGTGATAGAGTGGTACAGTGGTAGAGTGAACGACGGGGCGGGTCAACGAGGAGGCGAGTTAAAGAGCAGTCCAGTAAACGAAAAATTGAGCTTCTGTTTTTTTGATCACTTTACCACTTTACCACTTCCCATCCTACCACTCTACCACTTCCCATACTGCCACTTTATCACTTCTTAAATGAACTCTTGAAACACTTGATTGGCGAGCATCGTTCCTTTCGAAGTCAGCTTCGCCAGGGCCGATTCCCCTTCCAGCCCCTCCAATTGCACCAGTCCCAGCGATTTTAATTTCACCCATTGCGGCTCAAAAGCGCGGTAGGCTTCCGGAGGGAGCTTGAAGCCGTCCATTTGCCGCAAACCCAAAAAAATATCTTCTCCCATCCGTTTTTGACCGTTCAGGCTTTCCTGCCAATGAATCGGGCTCAAGCCCTTTTCCACCGCTTCGCAATAGGATTTGAGCGTCGCGACCCGGCCCTGGCGCGCCCCGCCGAGGAAAGAGACGGCCCCGCAGCCGACGCCTATATATTCCCCGTTTCTCCAGTAGTTTCGATTATGGACGGCCTCGAAGCCGGGCAAGCTGAAATTGGAAATCTCGTAATGGTGATAGCCCGCCGCTTGCAGTCTCCCGATGGCTAAGGGATACATCTCGGAGCCAAAATCCTCATCCACGACGACCCCTCTTTTCCGTAGAACGGTCTGGTCCTCCACGAAGAGCCCGTATAAAGATATGTGCTGCGGCATTAAATCCAGGACGCGCTCGAGGCTCTCGGACCAGTGGTCAAGGGTCTGGCCGGGAAGGGCGAACATCAGGTCCACGTTGAGGTTTCCAAAACCGGCTTCCCGGGCCAGATGGAAAACCTCGAGAAACCGGTCGAAGTCGTGCCGGCGGCCCAAGGATTTGAGCAAGGAGTCCTGAACGGCCTCCAGGCCAAGGCTCAAGCGGTTGACGCCGCAATGAAGAAGCGCCTGCAATTTGGCCGCGTTCAAGCTTTCGGGATTGGCCTCGAAAGTCGCTTCGCGGCCCGAACCCCTCAAGCTCCCCCAGAGGTTTTCGACCGCCCGAAAAAGCTCCTCAATCTGTTCGGTCGAGAGTTCGCTGGGAGTGCCGCCTCCGACATAGACGCTGTCCACCGGGAGATGCCGGTAGGCGGCCATTTCGCCAGCCAGCGCGTTAAGGTAGCGTTGAGACCAGTGCCCGTGCCCGCTGACGGCGACAAAGTCGCAGTAGTAGCACTTCACCCCGCAGAAGGGAATATGGACGTAAAGGCCCCGCATCAGTGAAAAAACCGGGTCAATTTTTCTTCTTCAAAAACGTCTCGAAGAACTCGATGGGCAAAGGAAAGAGAATCGTCGAAGATTTATCGCCTGCCACTTGGACCAGCGTCTGGAGAAATCTCAACTGCATCGCCCCAGGATTCCTCGAGATCACCTCGGCGGCGGCGCCCAGCTTCTCCGAAGCCTGAAATTCGCCTTCCGCGTGGATAATTTTGGCCCGCCGCTCGCGCTCCGCCTCCGCCTGCTTGGCGATGGCCCTGAGCATTTCCTGGGGAAGGTCCACGTTTTTGACCTCGACGTTGGACACCTTGATCCCCCAGGAACCGGCGTGCTGATCCAAAATGTGCTGCAATTGCTGGTTGACTTTGTCGCGGTTGGAGAGCAAGTCGTCCAATTCGACCTGTCCGACGACGCTGCGCAAAGTGGTCTGCGCGAGCTGGCTGGTGGCGAAGAGATAATTTTCCACCTCCAAAACCGCCTTGTCGGGATAGATGACGCGGAAATAGACGACGGCGTTGACCTTGACCGACACGTTGTCTTTGGTGATCACGTCCTGCGGCGGGACGTCCAAAACCAAAGTCCGCAGGCTCAACCGGACGATTTTCTGCACTCCGGGAATCACGACGACGATGCCCGGCCCCCTGACCCCCGAGTAGCGGCCGAGAAAAAAGAGCACGCCCCGCTCATACTCGTTGAGAATATGGACGCTGCTGACGACCAAGCCGACGACCAGAATAACCAGCGGCAAAAAAGCCATAGTTTAAGCCCTCCTTGGAAACCCGTCCCGACGTTTCATTTAACCAGTTTTTCGCCGCCGGCGCAAATGCGCGGAATCTGCGAAGCTTGGTTGCCACTAAATATGATTTTTAGTATAGTGGTGCCGGACATGGCGGATATTAAGTTCGGAACATCCGGCTGGAGAGCCCGCATCTCCGAGGAATTCACCTTTGAAAGCGTCCGGCGCTTGACGGCGGCGGTCGCCCAGCACGTCAAATCCAATCTTGAATTCGGAATGCGCAGCGCGGAGTATAAGGCCTTTTGCGGCAAAGCCAACCCGCATCCCGCCGTCGTCGTCGCCTACGACACCCGTTTTCTTTCTCCGGAATTCGCGCATCAGGCCACGGAAGTATTCGCCGCGCAGGACGTGCAGGTCATCCTGGCGGCCGAGGATACCCCCACTCCGGTGGCCGCCTATGCCGTGCTCAACCACAAAGCCCTCGGCGGCGTCGTCATCACGGCCAGCCACAATCCCGCCTCGGACAACGGGTACAAATGGATGCCCTATTGGGGCGGCGCGGCGCCCGTGGCCGTGACGGATGAATTGGAGAACCGCGCCGGCCTGCTTTCGCCCTCCGCCGTCCATACCATGCCGTTGGCGCAGGCCATTGAAAACCGGATCGTCGCGATTGAGGACTTCAAGCCGGCTTATCTTAAACACCTCGCCTCCCTCTTGGATCTCAACGTTTTGAAAAATTCACGAATGAAGATCGGCGTCGACTGCCTTTATGGAACGGCGCGGCATTATCTGCGCCCTTTCCTCGAAAAACTGGGCTTTGAGGTGCACGCCATTCATGAGGAACGCGACGTGCTTTTTGGAGGCAGGCCGCCCGAGCCGACCGAATCTTCCATGGCCGAGCTCAAAGCGCTCATGAGCCGCCGCGGGCTTTCCATCGGCCTCGCCTGCGACGGAGACGCGGACCGCTTCGGGATTTTGGACGCCCAAGGCGTATGGATCTCGGCCAACGACATTTTAGGGCTGGTGCTCTACCACCTGATCAAAAATCGCGGCCGAAAAGGAAAAGTGGCGCGCAGCGTCATGAGTTCCCATTTTATGGACGCGGTCGCCAAGTCTTTCCAATTGGAGACCCGCGAAACGCCGGTCGGGTTCAAGCATATTGGAGAGCTTCTTAGAACGGGCGCTTATTTGATGGGCGGGGAGGAGTCGGCGGGGCTGAGCATCGGCGGGCATATACCCGAAAAAGACGGCATCTTGGCGTGCCTGCTGGTGCTGGAGTTGGCCGCCACGGAGAAAAAGCCGCTTGTAAAAATACGCGAGGAGCTTTTTAGGCAGGTCGGGGCCTTTTACAACCAGCGCCACAACTTCCATCTCAAGCACCCCGAGCAGGTGATCAAGCTGCAGCACGCCCTGGAAACCCGGCCGCCGCTGGAGCTGGCCGGAAGCTCCGTCTGGCGGATCAACCAGGACGACGGGTTTAAATTTCTGATGAAAGACGGCAGTTGGCTGGGTTTTAGAAGCTCGGGGACGGAGCCGATGATCCGCCTCTATCTGGAGGCCTCCTCCCCCGAGAAATTGTCCCGGCTGCTGCAAGCCGGCAAAAAGGTGATCGCGCAAATTACCCAATGAGCCGAATCAAAAAAATAGCCGCCCGTGAAATTTTAGACTCCCGCGGACTGCCCACGGTCGAGGTCGACGTCCGCCTCGCCGACGGAGCCCTCGGACGCGCCTCCGTCCCCAGCGGCGCCTCCACCGGAAAGCATGAGGCGCTGGAGCTGCGCGACAACGACCTCAAGCGCTATTTCGGCAAAGGCGTCCGCAGAGCGGTCGCCAACGTCTGCCGCCGGATCGCCCCGCGGCTCATCGGGCTGGACGCCAAAGACCAGCAAAAGGCGGACGGCGCGATGCTGCGGCTGGATGGAACGGCCAATAAATCCAGGCTGGGCGCCAACGCCATTCTGGCGGTTTCTCTGGCGGTTCATCGCGCCCACGCCTCCAGCCGGCAGCGTCCGGTTTACCAGACCCTGCGCGAAACCTACGGCATACGGGAGCGGCATTTTTACATGCCGACGCCCCTGTTCAACATTTTAAACGGCGGGCGCCACGCCGACAACGGCCTCGCCATACAGGAGTTCATGATCGTGCCGGCGGGCGCGCGATCCTTCCGGCAGGCCCTGCAGTGGGGCTCGGAAATCTACCACGCCCTCAAAAAGATCCTGCAAAAGAGGGGGTTGCCGACCTCCGTCGGCGATGAAGGGGGATTCGCCCCGAAGCTGAAATCCAATGAAGAGGCCATTCAAATCATTTTGGAAGCCGTGAGGCATTGCGGCTATGGCCGGGGCGTCGGCATCGCCATAGACGCGGCCGCCTCCGAATTTTTCCAGGGGGGCCGCTACCGCCTCAACAGCCACAGTCTCACGCCCTCGCAAACCACCGAGATTTACAGAGCCTGGGCCCGGAAATACCCCATCTTATCGCTGGAAGACGGCCTGGCCGAAGACGACTGGACCGGCTGGGCGGAACTCACCCGAAAGCTGGGAAACAAAATGCGGCTTGTGGGCGATGATATTTTCGTCACCAACCCCGCCCGGCTGAAGAAAGGCGTCGGCGCCAAAATCGCCAACGCTATCTTGATCAAGCTCAATCAGATCGGCACGCTGACCGAAACCATGGAAACCATACGGCAGGCAAAGTCCAGCGGATACGCCACCATCATTTCTCACCGCAGCGGAGAAACGGAAGACGCCTTCATATCGGACTTGGCCGTGGCGGTCAACGCCGGGGCCATAAAAACCGGCGCCCCCTGCCGCTCGGAACGGCTGGCCAAGTACAACCAATTGCTGCGCATCGAGGAAAACCTGGGACGGCGAGGCCGCTATGCCGGAAAAATGGAGTTCGCCTGAAATGCGCCGGGGCCTGTCAAAACGCGTAAAAAAGCACTGGCGCATGCTGCTGGCCGCCGCGGCGCTGGCCTGCGTCTTGTTCGGCAACGAAGGCTTCAGGCAGTTGCTGCGCAACAACCTCGAGCTCCGGCGCGCCCAAGGCGAGCTGGCGGGCCTGGAAAACGAGGGGAAAAAACTCCTTAAGGAGATGGGCTTGCTCAAAAACGACCCGGCCTACCTGGAAAAAATAGCCCGCACGGAACTGGGGCTGATCAAGCCCGGCGAGATAGAGTATAGGTTTGAGAAGAGTGAATAATCACTTGATTTCAAATGGGGTCGGTTTGGAAAAATTTCCCTCGGCCCCGAGCAAATCCACCAGGGCGACGCGCCACCAATAAGCGCCCTTGGGCAGGTTCTTGCCCAGGTCGACCGTTTCCGCCACATCAAAAAATTTATCGATGGTCACCTCGTTAAAATTTTCCCTTCGCGAAATCTGAAGCCGGTAACCCTGAATCGGCATGCCGATTGCAAGAGCGTCGGTATCGCCTTCCTGACCGTTTCCTTTTCCCAATTCCAATGAAATCCTCTGGCGATCGAGGCGAAAGCGCGTTTTTTCTTCCTGGGATTTGACTAGGCCGGTCGCGATCACCGCTTCGGGCGGGATGGTGGTGGGCGCAGACGGCGCCCGCCCGAGCTTGACTTCCGTGGCGAAGCCGGCGTTGACCGCCACGGATTTGCCCTCGGCCTCGACGTCGGCCGAGCCGCGATACACCTGCACGACCGTGCTGTTTGTCGGAGTGATCCTGGCCATATAATCCGTCCCGGGTTTGGGAGTGATTTTGGCGGAAGCGGTCATCGTTTGCACGACTCCCTGCACCCGCAGCTCTCCCTTAAGCAGCTCGGTCTGAAGTTTGGGCGGCAAGAGAACGGCGTGCGAATTTTCCCGCAAGCTGAGGATGTCGCCGGTGCCGAATAACACGCGGGCTTCGGATAGGACCATGGTGCGCAGGGCGTCCTCGGGAAAAAGGATCATTTTCATCTGGGCCGATTTCCAATCCGGAGTCTCCCGCCGCCGGACGCTGACCTCGTTTCTCAGATAAACCATCTCCGCCGAGCGATAGCGCTCCTTGACCAGCCGCAGAGGGACTTTGAGAAGCATGCCCGGCAAAGCCACGGTCACGTCGCTGCTCAACTGCGCGTTATGCTGGACGATTTGAGGCCATTGGCGGGGGTCTTTGAGGTACTTCTGAGAGATGCTCCACAGCGTGTCGCCCGGCTGCACGACGACGTTTTGATAGACGACTTTTTGCCGGACGTCGTCCGCCGCGCCCGTTTCTTGGCCTTGAAATACGCCCGGCGATAGGAGCCGCAGGGATAGGAGCAAAGGCAAAATAATCCGCCGGCAAGAGATCATGGTTCAGGAATTCTGGTCCGCGGCGGCGGCTTGGGCCGCTTGGGCCGGAGCGTCCGGCACAAGGGGGACCGTGAAAAAGATCTCGCTTCCCACCCCCACCTGGGACTCGACCCAAATTTTGCCCCCATGCGCCTCCACGATGTATTTGCAGATCGTCAGGCCCAGTCCGGAACCGCCGCGCCGGGCCTTTTCCACCTGCTGAAACTTCTCGAAGACTTTCTGCAAATAGGCGGAGGGTATGCCCTCGCCGGTATCGCGCACGCTGCACAGCCAATGTTCTTTCTCCTGCTGCAAACGAACCAAAATTTCCCCGCCTGAGGAAGTGAACTTCAAGGCATTGCCGATCAAATTGGTGAATACGCGCTCCAACAGAGCGGCGTCCACAAACGCCGGCTCCTGGCCGTGGACCTCCATCTTCAGATCGATTTTCCGCCGCAGCGCCACGCCCTGGTTCATCTCGACGATTCTTGAGACTATTTTTTCCAGATTCCAAGGCTCGCACACCACCGACATTTTCTTGGCCTCGATTTTGGCGACGTCTAAAATATTTTGAATCATGTCCAGGAGCTTTTTTGTGGCGCGATTCGTGTTCTCAATAACCTGGTTCTGCAAGGGCGTCAAAAGGGGCTCCAGTTTCATGGTCTCCATATAGCCGGTGATGCACTGGATGGGGTTTTTTAGGTCGTGGGTGATGGAGTGGATGAACTGCTCCTTCATCGCCTCGATCTCCTTCTCAAGACTGACGTCGCGGAAGGCGATGACCACGCCCTGAGGCTCCCTTTTCCCCGGGGCGATCACCGTGCGGCCCAACGCCTTGAAGAATCTTTTACCGGCGCCGTCGGCGCTCAAAACCAGATCCTTCATCAAACCCTTGGTGGGGTTTTTGCGCACCGAATCCAACACCTCCTGGGTCCACTCGCGAGGCAGGCAGTCCTGGATGCGTTTTTCCTCCAACGAGCCGTTCAAACTGATCCCTAAGATTTTCTTGGCTTGGCGGTTGGCCAAGAGGATTCTCCCCTCATAATCGGTCATCACGATTCCGTCCTCGATCGAAAACAAAATGGCCTCCGTTTTTTCCTGCTCCTCGATCAGCCGGTCGATTTGAAGCTGGGCGTAGTTGCGCAGCCGCTCGGTCATCCGATTGAAGGTGTCGGCCAGGTCGCGCAGCTCATCGTGGGTGGTCACCTCCACGTGGTGGGTGAAGTTGCCCAGCGACATTTCGTGGGCGCCGCGCGTCAGCGCCAAGAGGGGCTGCACGAGGCGGCGGGAAATGATATAGGCGATGACCAGGGCCAAAACGCCCAGAACCAGCAGGAAGGTCATCGCCCGGCGCCGCATCTCGGAAACGGTCACGTACGCCTCGGTCTTGAGCTGCACCGTCAACATGGACGCGTCCAAAACAGGAATCGGCGCGTACGCCCCGACATAGGCCGTCCCCGAGGCGTCTTCGTATTCGCTGGAGCCGATGGAAACGGCTTTGATGCTCTGCTTGACGATGGGCCACTGGCTCACCTCTTTTAGGCGGTCCGCGCCCTGGAAGCGCCCCTCCGGATAGAGAATCGGATCGCCTGAGAAATCCACCATCATCGCGAAACCGGTGCCTCCCAGCCGCTCCTCGGCAACCAGCTCCTTCATCGCCTGGAGAGAAAGCATGACGAAACAGCCGCCTCTGCGCAGCGGCAAATACATCCTCAGCACGGGAACGGTCTTTCCCATGACCTGCTCGGCGGGATCAATCCGTAGGATTTTTTTCCCGCCGGCAAGAAACTCCCGGAAGGACTTTTCCTCGGAGTGAGAGTTCAACTGCATGCCGCCGGCGCGGGTGGACGCGACCACCTTGAAAAATTCCATGCCCTTGGAGTCCAGAAAGGCGATCTCTAAAATGCCTTTGCTCGATTCCACCAAGGACTTGAGCAGGTCTCTTTGGTCATCCCAGGAAAGGTTCTTTTGGAGGGCAGTGAGCGCGAATTCGAGCTTTTGGTCTTCGATCGCCAATTCCTTTTCGACGTTGACCGCCAATTTCTGAGCCATCTTGGTGTGCAGCTCCAAAATGGCGCCCTGCACCGCCCGCTGGTTGATGGAAATGAGCTGCCAACCGACCAAGCTGACCGGCAGCGCGGCCAAAAACAGCAGGATGAGCGAAAATTTTGTTCTTAACTTGATTCGAAATTTCATACCCCGCCTCGATATTAGTAGTTTAACATAAAACCGCCCAAATTCAAGAGAACGCCCCGCGAAGGGGGCCGCCGCGCCTCGTCACGCTCCACTGGAGCTTCCATCGTCCCTGAGCTCTGCGAAGGGGCTGGCGCATCCGGGTCCCCGCAGCACTGCGAAGGGGGCCAAAGGGCCCAGGCGCTGCATAGGACCAAAGGGCAATTCAAGCTTGACATGCCGGCGCGGAATTGTTTAGGATAAGGTCAAGCCGATTCCCGACGCCCAAACGTCTTTGTTTCACCTGGGAATTGGCTTTTTCATCCGGAGCCGTTGGAGACCTGAACGAGGAGCGTGTTATGCTAAAAAAAGCCTTCCGCCGGCCGGTCGCCGCCGTATGCTTCGTCCTCTTAAGCTTTGGTGCGATGTCGGTTCGCGCGGGCCAGCCCCGCGCCGGTTCCGACGAGATTATCCGGCGGCTGGGTCCCCAGGTCGGGT
>JACQRQ010000263.1 GCA_016206405.1 Elusimicrobiota bacterium
CGGATATAATAGACTTCGCTCTGCGCGGATGTCGGCAGAGTTTGCAGCGCGTCATCGAGATCCGCCACCGCGCCCGTATAATCCTTCAACGTAAAACGCGCTTTTGCGCGCTCCACATGGACCGGCCCGCTTCTGGGATCCAGATGCAGGGCGTGGTCAAAGTCCTGGATGGCCTTTTGAAAGTCACCGGCCGCAGCCAGCAAGAAACCCCGTAATTGATAGGCCGCGAACAAGGCTGAATCCAAAACGATGGCCCGGTTCAAATCTTCGATAACCGGCGCCTTTTGCCCCAGCTTTCCGCGGATATCCGCCCGCAAGGCATAGGCCTTGCCCAATTTGGGGTCGAACTCTATGGCCTTGTTGATATCATCCATGGCCAGGGAATAATTTCCTTGGGCATGCTTTATCCTCGCTCTCTGGTAAGTGGCCTCCACGTCCTTGGGGCTGAGCTCCAAGACGCGGTTCCAATCCTGAAGGGCGCCAAAATAATCTTGATCTTTAAAATACAGCTCGCCCCGGGTTTTGAGGACTTTGTCAAAAGCGGGTTTAAGATTGAGCGCCAGCTCGAACCTGCGGAGCGCTTCCTCCTTTTTCCCCTGCTTTTGATAGATGAGCCCCTGTTCAAAATGAGCCTCCGCGGCGCGGCCGCCCAAGGCGTCGAGTTCAGTCACCTTGCTGAAGTACTTCAACGCGGCCGCATCGTTTCCGGACTCCTTTTCCATCACCGCTTTGGCAAAGAAATCGTTGGGGCTCATCAGTCCCTGGTTGGCGCCGCATCCCGCCAGAACCGCCACCGCCGCCCAAACCATCGCCGCTTTGATCATTTCGCCTCCCGACAAAGCTCCTTTAGACCGCCGCTAAGGCGCCTTCTAAATCCTCGAGTAAATCTTCCGCGTCTTCAATCCCCACCGAGAGCCGGATCAAACCGTCCGTGAGCCCGGACTTTATCCTCAGTGATTTGGGAATGGAAGCATGCGTCATGGAAACCGGATGGCACAGCAGCGACTCGACGCCGCCCAAGCTCTCCGCGAGCGAAAAAACTTTAAATTGAGACAAAACCTTCAATGTCGCCTTGACCGGGGCATTGAGCTCGAAAGACACGATGCCGCCGAAGCCGCCGGACATTTGGCCGGAGGCGATCGCATGCCCGGGATGCGCTGGCAGCCCCGGATAATAGACCCTAGAAACCTTGGGATGCCTGGAAAGGTATTCGGCTACCTCGAGGGCGTTGGCGCAATGCTGCCGCATGCGCGCCCCCAGCGTCTTGATGCCGCGCAGCACCAAAAAAGAGTCCAAGGGGCCCGGGATGGCTCCCACCGCATTTTGGAGATATTTCAACCGCTCATACAATCGAACATCGTTGAGCGCCACGCCCCCGCCCACCACGTCCGAGTGGCCGCCCAGATATTTGGTGGTGGAATGGACCGCAAAATCAGCCCCCAGCCCCAGCGGCCGCTGTAAAAAAGGAGTCGCGAAGGTATTGTCCACCGCGACGCAAATTTTATGGCGCCGCGCCACCTCGCAAACCGCCCGTATATCGGTGATTTGAAGCAAGGGGTTGCTTGGAGTTTCAATCCAGATGAGCCGGGTCGAGGGCTTGACGGCCTTCCGGAGCGCCTGCGCCTGCGTGGTGTCCACAAACGTGAAGCGCACGCCAAATTTCTGAAAAACGTTCTGGAATACGCGGTAAGTCCCGCCGTAAATGTCCCGTCCTGAAATCACGTGGTCGCCCGACTGCAACCCCAGAAGAACCGAGCTGATGGCCGCCATGCCGCTGGCGAACGCCAAGCCGTAGCGTCCTCCCTCGATCGCGGCCAAATTTTTTTCCAATGCCAGACGGGTCGGATGAATCGTCCTGGCGTAATCATAGAGAGGATGCCGGCTGACCGATTTTTGCACATAAGTGGAGGTGAGATACACCGGGGGCATGATGGCGCCCGTGGATGGATCGGGCTGCTGGCCTCCGTGGATGGCGGTGGTGGCAAAACGCCAAGTCTCTTTAGCGGCGCGCTTCATGTCAAGTCGAGGTTAGGCGGGCCACTTGGTGCAAAATATCGTATTTGGTGATGATTTCAAAATCGCCTTTTTTCACCTCCACCAGCACGGCCGGCTGTTTCGGGCTGATGGTGCGAATCAAGGTCTCGACCCTGGCCATGGAGTCCACCAGCGGGAGCGGAGGGGACATCGACTCCCGGACGATCATCTTCTTGATATTTTTTCCACTGAGAGCAAGTTCCAGAATTTCATCCTCATATACTGACCCGACGAGCTCCCCGTTTTCAAAAACCGGTATTTGGGAAATATCCTCGTCGCGCATCTTGCCCAAGGCTTCCCACAGAAACTCCTGAGGATGCACGACGGACAATTTGCGGGGACGGCTTTGCTTTCGCTTCACCTGCACCAAGTCGGCGACGTTGAGATGAAACTCGGATTCATGATACTGGTGCTCTTTCATCCACTCGTCGTTGTATATCTTGCTCAGGTAGCGCATCCCCGTATCCGGAAGGAGGATGACCACAAAGTCCTTTTCCGAAAGCGACTCCGCCAACCTGAGGCCTCCGGCGATCGCCGAACCGCCGGAACCTCCCGTAAAAATGCCTTCCCAGTTGGCCAGCCGGCGCGTAGCCAAAAAAGATTCGCGGTCGGTCACGCGAAGCACGTCGTCGACAACCTCAAATTGCATGGTGGAAGGCAGGATATCCTCACCGATGCCCTCGATCACATAGGTTTTGGCCTCGATGATTTTCTTATGGTGAAAATAATCGTAATAAATCGAGCCCAGAGGGTCGACGCCGACAACCTTGACTTGGGGATTTTTTTCCTTGAGAAATCGCCCGGCGCCGCTTAAAGTGCCGCCCGTTCCCATGCCGGCTACAAAGTGCGTGACTTCGCCCTCGGTGTCCTCCCAAATCTCGGGCCCGGTGGTCAGATAATGAGCCATGGGATTTTCCGGATTCTCATATTGGTTGGGGTAATAAGCCCCCGGAATTTCCTTGGCTAATTTTTTGGCGATTGAATAATAGCTGCGGGGGTCTTCCGGAGCGACCGCCGTGGGGCAAACAATCACTTCGGCGCCCAGGGCCTTGAGAAAGTTGATTTTTTCTCTGGACTGCTTGTCGGTGATGGTAAAAATGATTTTATAGCCTTTGAGCGCCGCCACCAAAGCCAGACCGATGCCCGTATTGCCGGAGGTCCCCTCGATGATGGTTCCGCCGGGCTTGAGAAGACCCTGTTGTTCGGCCTCGGCGATCATGCGCACTGCGATCCGGTCCTTGACGCTGCCCCCCGGATTAAAAAACTCCGCCTTCACATAAAGCCGTGGTCTAAAATCCTTGGCGATGCGGTTGAGGCGAATCAGCGGCGTCCGGCCGACGGTCTCAAGAATATTGTTGAATTTCATGGCTAATTTTCCAAAGGCCTGCGGCCCGCAAGAGAGTGCGACAAGGTCCATTCGTCAATGTAGTCCAAATCCCCGCCTAAAGGCACCCCGCAGGCGATGCGGGTGACCGCGATGCCCATGGGCTTGATCTGCGAAGCCAGATAAAGCGCAGTGGTTTCCCCGTCCGCATCGGGATCGGTGGCCACGATGACTTCCGAAACCGCGACGACGCCGTGGCTTAGCCGCTCCAACAACTCGCGGATGCGAATGTCCCGCGGTCCGACGCCTCTCAGTGAGGACAAGGCGCCGTGCAGCACGTGGTAAATGCCCCGGTATGTTCGCGATTTTTCGACGGCGGCCACATCCTGCGCGTCTTCCACGACGCAAATCAACGTGCGGTCCCGGCTCTCATCCGCGCAGATCGGGCAGATGGGGTCTTCGGAATAATCGCAGCATTGCGAGCACAGGCGAATGGCGCTCTTGGTCTCCATCAATGTTTCCGCCAAATCCTGTATATCCGATTGAGGCGCCCGCAAGACATACATCGCCAAGCGCTCGGCCTGCTTGGGGCCGATGCCGGGCATGCGCCGGAAACAAGACAAAAGCCGGTCCAAACTTTTCATTCCGCGCTTCCGGACTTGTCCTTATGGATTTTACCCGGAAAAAACTCCATCACCTTTTTGACGTCGGGGTCTTTGGCCACCGGATCCTCTGCGCCGATCTCCGCCCCCTCTCTTCCCGCCGTCGATGCGGGGACCTCTTCGGTTCCATGCAGAACTTCCAGCGAAGCGTCCAGCACGAACCGGACCGCTTTCTCCTGACCCGTCAATTCCTTGAGGGCTTGCGCAATCCACGGAGCGCTGCGTTCGCTGCCCTTGAGTTGAAATTGGTTTCCAAAACGCACCGTCCAATCCGGCGAGTTCGGCACTTGCGATAAATGCGCGTTCTCAAGATAGCTGGCCAAAGCCGGCTTGACGGAACGCGCGCGATTTAAAATTTTTTTCCACAAAACATCGTCGTCCGGCTTGACCGCCGCCGGTCCGGCGCCCGCCTTGGCCGGAGCGTCATCGGCGTCGAGCCCGCCGCGGCCGGGGACCGCGACGGACGGCGAGTTTTCGGCGGTCTTCAAAGGCCCGCTTTTTTCCAATCGCTCCAACCGCTCCACCCAGTCTTTGAGATCATAAGCCGCTTCCAATAAGCCGAAAAGACAAAGCTCCAAAATCATTTGAGGCTGCTCGCTCCAGCGCATCTCATCCAAGGCCCGGTTTAGCTGCCTCAGGATGAAGGAGAAACTCTCGGCCGAATGAGGCTCCGTCATCTCCCGCCAAGGATTCTCCAGCGATTCAGCCACCTTCAGCTTGAAAAGATAAGCTCTTTGAAGCGCATCCCTCAAATCCCGGCCGATCCGGACGCTTTCATAGCCTTCCCCATAAAGGACCTGCAGGTGTTTCCAGAGCTTGCGGGCGTCTTTTTCCAAAAGGGCGCGCGACAAATCAATGAGAAATTCTTCCGGCAGCACGCCGACTAAGTCCAGGACCGTCTCCCTCTTGATTTTGCCCGAGGCCAGCGCGTTGGCTTGATCTAAAAGGCTTAAGGCGTCTCTCAAGCCGCCTCCCGCCGCCTTGGCCAATAGCTCCACCGCCCGCGGTTCGGCTTCTATATTTTCAGCCTCGGCCACTTTCTGCAGAGTCCGCACGATGAGATCCACGGAGACAGGCCTGAACCGAAACCTTTGGCAGCGGGAAAATATGGTCGGGGGTATTTTATGAACCTCGGTGGTCGCCAGTACAAACAAGACATGGGCCGGCGGTTCCTCGAGCGTTTTCAGCAGCGCGTTGAAAGCTCCGCCGGAAAGCATGTGGACCTCATCGATAATAAAAATTTTGTACCGGTCGCGGCTGGGGGTCAGAGACACCGTCTCGATGATGACCTGCCGGACATTGTCGACGCCGGTATTGCTGGCGGCGTCAATTTCCAACACATCGATGGAGGCGCCGGCCGCGATTTCTTCGCAGGCGGAACACTGATTGCAGGGCTCCAGGGTAGGCCCCTTCTTGCAATTGAGGCTCTTGGCCAGCACCCGGGCGGTGGTGGTTTTGCCGA
>JACQRQ010000264.1 GCA_016206405.1 Elusimicrobiota bacterium
ACATAGGGCTATCTTATCAAAAATTCGTGTTGACTAGCTTTTGCCCGCCCCACTCTACCACTCTACCACTTTACCACTTTACCACTTCTCCCTTTGACCACTTTACCACTCGTCTCCCCAATCACTCTGCCACTTGTGCACTTTATCACTCTACCACTCTACCACTCTATCACTTTACCACTTTCTTTATTATATTCCCGAAGGCCAAGCCTCTTCCGTCTCCTTCCAGGAAACCCTCTCCATGGTGATCTTGGAGAAAATGACGTTTTCCCCCACGGTCTCATCGTAAAAAATCTGCATATTGGAAGTGCTGATGCTGCTGTCGCCTTTGACGTAAACATAGCCGTGGACGGTGACGTTGCCGCCGCCCGTCAGGCTGAGGTTTCCCCCGACGTAGACGAAGCCGTGGACGAGCACGCTCGACAACCCATAGGTCAAGCTGGCGCTGGAGCTGTAGGAGCCGTCAACCCCGGGAAAGCTGGTCGGGGCCGAGCCGTCGTAAGTCGTGCGGTAAAAGCTCCAATCGTTCCCATACTGCTTCCAGGCCGACTGCGGCACATAGGCGTTATAGCTCCCGCCTCCCGTGCCGCCGTGGATGTTGAGATTTCCCAACACCACCAAAGACCCGTCAATAAAGACGTCGTTGTCTCCGCCGCCGCCGCTGCAGCCAATGCAGGTCGGACAGTTTCCGGATTGGAGGGTCAAATCTCCGGTGAAATAATGCACCTTGCCCCCGGTGTGGGTATAATCTTTCATCGTCACGCTGCTGCTGGAGCAATAAATCCCATTGGTGGTCGCGGAGGAGGCGTAGGTTTCCAGAGTGATCTGCGGCTCGGGGGGAATGCTGTTGTAAAAAGACCACCACTGGATGCCGTCCGTGTTGGGGGGGTCGGCGCCGTTGGAGTCTAAATCAACGGTGGAGGCGCTCTTAAACTGAGGGTGATCATGGCCGCTTGAATCGATGGCGGAAGGGGAAAAAATAGCGCCCCACTCGACGCTGACGTTGCCCCCCACCGTGACGCCGCCGACGGAATAAATCGAGGATTTGCCGTTGGTGTTTTGATAAATGACCTCGACGGCCCGCACCTCTTTGGAGCTGTCGTCGCGCCCGACGCCCAACACCACGGCCTTATCGTCTCCGGAGCCTTTGGAAATTTTGATGGAGTAATGCCCGCCGTCGAGGTCGTTGTAGCGCGTGTCGAAGTTGTAGCCGCTGAGGCTGCCGCCGGCAAGTATCGTGGACCAATTGGCGGTGCTCACGACCAATTGCAGATGGCCCCGGTCCACGGCCGCTTCCGCCAGATGGAATGCCCGGCTGGAGCGGGTCTGCAAAGTCACGAGTTTTGCCTCTTGTTGAACCTTGAAAATGGTCATCGGGATCAAAATGGCCATGACGGTCAAAAGCAAAATGGCGATGACGAGCATCATGCCGTCTTCGTTTTTGACGCGGGAAACAGGGATCGGCCTCATCAGTTCATCACCCTGACCTTTTCAATGGACAGTTCCAGAGCCTTCGTGCCGCCCTCATAGCTCGCCCTTTCCATCGTGATGGAAACGCTGACGATAGTGGGATCATCGGAGCGCGGAAAGGTGAAGGCGATGTATCTTAAATCGCGGGATAAAACCGACGTCGTATTGCCTCGGGTCATATAAAGATACTTGTTCTGTTGGTAGACCGTCACCGAGATGTCGCTGATCGTGGTGAAAGTGACGCGGGAATACGGCGGCTGGCCGGACGCCTGATCAATGACGATGCTGGAGGATTTGCCCTGGCGAAGGGTGCGGTTGATCGTGTCCAAGCTGGTGCGCGCGTCCTTCTGGATGGCGTCTCTGGCGTCCGTCAGCTTCAAAAATCTTTGAAACTGGATCATAATCCTCGGGCCGATGCCGACCATGATGACGATGATGGCGACGACCAGCATCACCTCTACCAAAGTATAGCCCTTTGTCGCGCCCTGCGAGCCTCGCTGCGCTCTGTTCTCGGGTCTGAGGACCGGCGCTCCAAAGGTATTTCGCGCCGGCGCTCCCCAAGGGGCTGCCGCCCCTATGGCGGCACCGAGGTTTCTCGGTGCCTGTACCCCATTATGGTCGGCGGACCATGCCGCCGGATAAGTCGCGCCCTGTGACCAAGCCCTACGGCGAGGAAATGCCGCCGGATAATGCGCGTCCCTAGTCCCGTCTTGATTTCTCATAGCCTTAATCACGCTAAAACGCGAAGTTTTTGCCGGTCACTGTATTTCCCGATGTTACGGAGATTCCGGAAAGGGTCTGCCTCGATGTTGAAGTGCTCGTGTCGCCCACGGTGGGGTAATGGGCCGACATGTAATAGGTCAGGCTGGACGAGCCACGCACCTCCAGGCTGTAAGTACCGTCGGAGCGGCTGGTGACGGAGTAATAAACCGTTTTCGCGGCGGAGCTGGAGGCATAAATCGCCGGCGGCGTCACGGAGATCGACGAGGTGCTGGCAACGATTAAAACCCCGGTCGTGATGGCCGCGCCGCCCTTGGTCACGCTGCCCTGGATGGTCCCATAGGAGCCCGTCACCGTGAAGGTGCCCACGGAAACTGTCTGGGAGGCCACGATATCCGCATCGATGGTCGCGGGAGAGGTGGTGTTGGAGGGATCCACGATGGTCGTGAGCTCGAAAGTCCCGGTCGATAGGTCGTAGATGTAGAAATAACCCGAGCTGTCGCTGGTCCCTTGGCCGGCTTGGTTGTTGTCCTTGGTGGCCACGACGGTGATGTTGGGCAGCGGCGAAGACCCCGAGGTCACGTAGCCCTTGAAAGTGCCCCCCTTGGACAAATAAAAATACAGCCAAGAAGTTCCGCCGGTGGACACGCTGGCGTCCTTGACGGAGCTGACATAGCTGGGATTGCTGAGATTATTGGGATTGGCGGTCGCCGTCTGCGTCCCGGAGGTGACCGTCAGGGAAAAATAGCCGTTTGAGCCGGAGGTTTTGGAGACGCCGCCGGCCGTCACCGTGATTCCCGATAGAGCCGTCAAGCTGACGGCGTCGTAAACGTAGCCCCGGATGAACCCCTCCGTGGCGGCCGTGCTCAGGCGCGCGACGTAAGCGCCGCTTTGAGACCAGGCCGGGGTGGTCGATGCGTTGGGAATCACGGTGGTTCCACTCGCGCTGACTGAAACCCCCGTGAATTCCTGGGTGAAGCTTCCGGCAAAAACGTTGACCGTCCAGGTGCCGGTCGCCACCTGCGAAAGCGTGAAGCCGTAATCCGGACAGGTTTTCGTGTAGAGGCCGCCGGTCACCGTCTTGGTGTAGTTGTCGGCCGTTTCGGCAGTGGACAGGCCGTCGGAAGCCGACACCGCCAAATCCAGGCTTCCGGTGGACGCCGGACGGCCGGAAATCATGGTCTTGGTAGTGGACTTGTTTCTCGGCGACCTGAGCCAATACGTTCCGGAACCCTCGTTGAAATAGAAGTTGCAGTAGTTGTCGTCCGTGTCGTAGGCGTTTCCGTAATTGGAATTGACCGCGCCCGCCGAGGACATGCGGACAATCTGGTTTCCCGCGGCCAAGCCGTCGGCGGTCACCACATAGCCAGGCGCTCCACCGAGCTGGCAGGCCGAACCCGAGGTTTCCTCATAAAGTTGGGGAACGGAAAAGGCCGAGGTGTTCGACCAACCGACGGCGTCGATGCGCCGCGTGCCGGCGGCGTTCTGCAGCTCGATGGTCCCGGCCTTGTTGGCGCGGATATAGTTGGCGCCCTGGCTGGTGTAAACCGCGTCGGCGTCGATGGAAACGCCATCCGTGGTCAAAA
>JACQRQ010000265.1 GCA_016206405.1 Elusimicrobiota bacterium
AAAAAAGTCCTTAATAAGTACAGTCTTAGATGGACTCGGTGGCCAGAGTGTTGCTACAATTATATCGGTATACGCGATTTTAAAATTTAGAGCAGAGGGAGACGCGGTGGAAGAATCAGGGGCAAAATCCGGACGCGGCGGCGAGGAAGACCTGAATTGGGTCAGGCGCGCTCGCAGGCTGCGAGGATCGGCCAGCCGGGCCATCGTCCACGCTCAAAAGGAAAACACCCTTCTTAAAGAGGTTTGCGGGATCGTCGCGAAGGAAGGAGGGTACTGCCTGGCTTGGATCGGATTGACCTCAAGCGGAACGGCCGACGGCGTGGAGCTCGCGGCGGCTTCGCAGGAAAACGTGGATTATGTCTGCCACCGCAGCCCCGCCGGGAAGGTATTTGGAGGGTGCTTGCTGGCGGCGGAGGCTTTGCGCACGGGCCGGCCCTACCATGTGGAAAATATGGGCGAGGCGACTGTCTGCGCCTGCCTCAGGGTCGTGGCGCTCAAGCTCGGGTGCAGGTGCGCTCTGGTTCTGCCCCTCATCACCGCGGACCGCGTCCTTGGGGTGCTGGTTGTTTACACTTGCGAGATGCACGCCATGGCGGAGCCTGAAATCGAGCTGCTGGCGGAGCTCGCGGGCGACCTCGCCTACGGCATCGCCGCCCTGCGCACGCGAACCGAGCGCAGCCAAGCGGAAAACGAGGTTCGCAAGCTGCTGCGCGTCATCGAGCAGAGTCCGGTCATCATCCTTTTGACCGACCGGAAAGGCAAAATAGAGTACGTCAACTCGAGGTTCACGAAGGTGACAGGCTACTCTCGCCAGGAGGCGCTCGGCCAAAACCCGCGCATGCTCAAATCCGGCGAGACTTCGAGCGAAACCTACCAGGCCCTTTGGAGCGCGATCTCCTCCGGCGAGGAATGGCGCGGAGAATTGCACAATAAGAAAAAGAACGGGGAGCTTTATTGGGTTTCGGCCTCCATCTCCCCGCTGCGCAGCGCCGAAGGAAATATCACCCACTTCGTCGGAATCCAGGAAGACGTGACCGAGAAAAAAATGCTGCAGGCTCAATTCCAGCAGGCGCAGAAGATGGAGGGAGTCGGCCGCCTGGCGGGCGGCGTGGCGCATGATTTTAACAACCTGATGACGGCCGTTCTAAGCTATTGCAGTTTTCTCACGGATGCGCTGGCGCCGGGGGATCCGAGGCGCCAGGACGTCGAGGAAATCGAGCGCACCGCCATGCGCGCCGCGGAGTTGACCCGGCAATTGCTCGCCTTTTCCCGCCGGCAGATCATCTCTCCGCGGGTCCTGAGCGTCAACGGCTTGATTCTCGGCATGGATAAAATGCTGCGGCGCATCATCGGCGAAGACGTGGAACTGGTGATGCTTCCCAACGCCTCGCTCGACACCGCCCTGGCCGACCCCGGACAAATGGAGCAGGTGGTCGTCAACCTGGCGGTCAACGCCAGGGACGCGATGCCGGGAGGCGGCAAGGTGATTCTGGAGACTTTCAGCGTGAATTTGGACTCTGAATTCACGCGTTCCCACGCGGGGGCGGCTGAGGGGGAATTCGTGCTGTTGTCGGTGAGCGACACCGGCGAGGGCATCAGCGAGGAAGCGAAAACGCGCTTGTTTGAGCCTTTTTTCACGACCAAGGAGCAAGGCAAGGGGACCGGCTTGGGACTGGCGACTTGCTACGGCATCGTCAAGCAAAACGGCGGCAACATTTACGTCGAAAGCCGGCCCGGAGGCGGAAGCACGTTCAAGATTTATCTGCCGCGGATGAACGGCGAGCCGGAAAATATCGAGGCGCCCCGCCAAGTCGGCCCCCCGCCCGGGGGGACGGAGACGGTGCTCGTGGCCGAGGATGAGACCACGGTGCGGGAGTCGGTGGTGCGCACGCTTCAAAAACACGGCTACACCGTGTTGTCCGCCTCCGACGGCGAGCAAGCGCTGCGCCTGGCGGCGCGGGAGTCGCCCGGAAAAATCGACCTTCTTCTGACGGATATCGTCATGCCGCAGATGAGCGGCACGGAATTGGCCGGACGCATCCAGCAGCGGCGTCCGGGTCTCAGGATTCTCCTGACCTCGGGCTACACGGACGAGAAAATTTTCAGCGGGGGAATTCTTCCTTCCGGGATGAGCTTCATGCCCAAACCCTTCAGCCCCGAAACGCTGCTCTTTAAGGTTCGGGAAGTATTGGATCGCTAACCCGATTTTTTTATTGCGACGGCTTTCCTCGCGTATTTTTTCCTCCGCGCTTTTGCGCTTTGGGCCTGGCAAACAATAACTGAATCAATTTGGAGGGCCAAGTTTGAGGTGAGTTCGAGGCGCGAGGAGGGAGCATAGCTGTGGCTATGTGACCGATCGAGCAACGAAGAAATCGCCCAAAATAGGCCCTCCCCGAAGGGGCCGGTGGCTTTTGCCCCATGGCGGCGTTGCTCATCGCTTTCACCTTGCGGTAAGGTTGCACTCCTTTTCCGCATGGTGCCTGCCGCCGCTATGCGGCAGGCATGCTTTTCAAGCATGCTCGCTCTTCGCGCCTTGCCCTGGGTCAAAATCCCCTCGGCCACATTGACTCAGTTATTGTTTGACAGGTCTTTAAGCGGCAAAGCAAAATTTGTTAGAATAATTTCCGGCTCCACATCGCTGGCGGCTGTTGCGCGCCCATAGCTCAATGGATAGAGCGCTGGCCTTCGAAGCCAGTGGTGTAGGTTCGATTCCTGCTGGGCGCAAGAGTTTTATAGGGGATCGCTAGCTCAATCGGTAGAGCAGACGCCTCTTAAGCGTAAGGTTCCGAGTTCGATTCTCGGGCGATCCAAATTTTATGACGGCATGGGCGCTTTGCAGTTTTTTGGCCGCGCGGCTTTGGGCCGCCGGCCCTGAAGTCACGGCGCCGGCCGCGGACCTGGGCGCCGAGTTCATCGTTTCCCGGGGGACATTGCTGACCGTGTCCTTGGTGGATGCGCTCAGCTCGGGGAAAAATAAATCAGGGGAGGCCTTCCGCGCCAAATTGGCCGAGGGCCTTTGGGTCAGAGGGAAAATGGCCGTTGCCCCGGGCGTCACCGTCCGGGGCGAGTTGACCGATGTCGCGGCCTCCGGCCGCTTCAAGGGGCAGGCGCGCATGGCCTTGACTCTCAGGGAGCTTGAGCTCGACGGCAAAAGCTACGCCCTTAAGACAGATTCCTTGAGCTTCCAGGGCGAGTCCCACACGGGCCACAATTTGGGCTCCTGGCTGATGGGCTCTTTGATGGGGCTTTTTTACGGCGCGGGAATCGGCGGAAAAGAAGGCGCGGGCTACGGCGCCGGAGTGGGAGCGGCGGCCGGCGCCGTCAAGGGCGCTCTGGAAGGGAAGTTGGATTTGGAGTACCGGCCCGGAACGGCATTCACCTTTGAGGTGAAGGAAGCCTTTAAGATTCCGAAGCCGCTTTTGCCGCCGGTGGAAGTTTCCTCGCAAACGAAACCGGCGAGTTGAGGCGGGAAAAAAAGAAGGGGAGCGAACAATGTCCTGGGATTCAATCTTGGCAATATCCGTATCGCTGGCGTTGGTCGCCATCGCCTCTTTAAAGCGGCAGAAAGACGATGCCGAAAAAAAATTGGCGGAGACGGCCAAAAAGGTCAAGGCTTTGGAAGCAAGATGCGCGCAGCTTTCCGACGACAACCGCATCCTGGGCAAGGAGGCCGGAACGCTCAAAGAAAGCATGGAGGTTTTGAAGTCGCAGGGAAAGATTTGATCGTCTTAGCCTTGATTTCAGTCATGGGCGATTCAGGCGGGAATTTAGGCCGCGGTGGCGAAACTGGCAGACGCGTACGGCTTAGGACCGTATGCCGAAAGGCTTGAGGGTTCAAGTCCCTCCCGCGGCAGACGGGTTTTGGGGAAGGGGTAAAGTGGGGAGAAGCAAGTGATAGAGTGGTATAGTGGTAAAGTGG
>JACQRQ010000266.1 GCA_016206405.1 Elusimicrobiota bacterium
GTGGTAAAGTGGTAGAGTGATACAGTGGTAACAAGCACAAAAGGGGCTGCAGGCCGCCCCGTACGTCTGTCCTGAAGGCTTGCCCTCCCCTCTGCCGCTTTACCACTGTACCACTTTATCACTCTACCACTTGTTCCCCCTGCCACTCTATCCCCTCACTTCTTCCGGATTCTGCGGCCTTGAGGGATGCGGACGGTTTTTTGATCCAGCACGCATTGCGCCAAAGCGTCCCGGACCCAGATTTCCAGTTTGCGCGGCTCAAGCCCGTCCCGAAAAACCCCAAAACCGTCTCCGCCCTCGACCAGATAATCCGGCAAAACGGCGAGATAGCTCCCGTTCAAATCCACCAGCTTGCCTCCGATCCAAACACGCCCCAGGGTTTTCTGCCCGGAGTCTCCCTGGCCGTATTCCATCGCCAAACCTGAAATTTGTAGAAAACCGGGAGAGCGGCGCAAAGCGTGCGAGAGGGCCCTCCGAATTTGCAGGCCGCTTAAACGCAGCGTCATCAAGGAATTGTCAAACGGCATCACTTGAAAAATATCCCGCCGCGTGAGAACCCCGCGGGACAAGTCGCTGCGCAGGCCGCCGGAGTTGATGAACGCCACGTCGCTTTGAGCCCGCCGGCGCATGCAGTCGGCGGACCAATTGCCCAAAGCGGAATCCGCCCCCCGCCCCCTTTTTAGATCCGCTTCGGCCCTTCCCAACTTTTCGTCCATGCGGGCGGCCGCCTTTTCCCGCCAGCGCGCCGCCAGAGCGCCCATCGCCGGGTCCTCTCCCCATGGCTCCGGCCGCAGCGCCAACAGCCGGCTTTCGGAGCGCACGACCCGCTGCGTTTCTCGCGAGACCGTCAATACCGCCCGGCCCGCATGCGTCAAGGCATGCCCGGCCTGGACGATTCGGGTCCCGTGCGTCGGCTCCACGAATCCCTCCGGCAAAAGGGTATGGCTGTGCCCGCCGACGATGAGATCAATTCCCTCCACGCGCGCGGCGAGGCCGACGTCGTCGAAGTCCTCGGCCTTCGAGAGATCTTTGGGAAACCCCATATGCGTCAAGGCGATGACGACCGCCGCGCCGGCTTTTCGGAGCTCCGCCGCCTGCGCGCGCGCCGTCTCGATTTCCCGGCGGAAATCGAGGCCCGCCACGTTGCGGGGAAAGGAAAGCCCCGGAGTCTCGCGGGTGACCAATCCGAAAATGCCGACGCGGATTCCCGACACCTCGCGAATGATTCGGGGCGTCAAATAGGCCGGCGGACGGCCCGTTTCCAGCTCGTAAACGTTGGCCCCGAGCACCGGAAATCTGGCCTGCCGCGCGAGCCGCATGAAAGCCGCCTGGCCAAAATCAAACTCATGGTTTCCCACGGCCGCCGCGCTGTAAGCGAGCGCGTTCATGCAGTCCATGACCGCTTCGCCGCGGCTCAAGCTCCCTTCGGGGGTTCCCTGAAACCAATCGCCGGCGTCTAAAAGCAAGTAGGGGCTTGTCTCGCGCTGGAGGACGGCCGACAATACCGCGAACCCCCCTTCCCGCTTTTTCCCCGTCCCGTGCGGCATGATCCAGCCGTGAATGTCGTTGGTGTGGTAGACCACGATCTGGACGTCTTCGGAGAAGGCGGGGCCGGCGAGCCGGAGGACGAAAAGGAGGGCGAGGAAAAACCCGGGGACTTTATTTGAGGACGAGCGCATCGCCGAGAATCTCAACGGCTTGATGGCCGTTATCCAATATATTGGAAAAACGTTTATAGATTTCCTGAATCTTGAGTATCTCCACCGCGTTGGGCCGGTTCAATAGTTCCCGGCGGAATTCCCGAAAGGCCTTCTCGCCGCGGGCCGCCGATTGCCGGGCCCGTATCAAAGGCTGGACGGCCGTTCGGCGCGCGCTCCTAAAGCAGGCCACCGCGCCGGAGATTTCCTGAAGCATCCGCAGAGAGAAGCGAGCGAGCTCCCTTAACGGCTCCTCCGGCTTGACGGCGAAGCGCCGCATTTCATCGAGCGCGGACTCGGCTTCCCCGGCGATGAGCTCAAATAAGCCCGCCAAGCGGGATAAATCCGCCGCGGAAAGGGCCCCGGCCCCCGGAGCACCGCGAAGGGTGCCCGTCGCCTGCTCCAAAAGGAGCGTCCATTTGCGCGCCTGGCGGACATGCGCGGCCACCGCCCCGGCCCGCTCCTCCTTCAAAGAGGACAGATAATCGCAGAGCGCCTCCAGCGCCTTTTCCACCTGCAAGGCCTGTTCATGCAGCTGCGCCACGGGAGCCAATTTTCTCTTAAAAAGGAACATGGCGGTCAGAACCTCTTTGAAACTATTTCCTGAAACCGCCCGGCATTTTCCAGAGAGAACTCATGATCAAAAAGAACGTAAACGTCGCCGGCGCGGCAGGCGTCCGCCAGGCGCTCCAGCTCGGGGCCGGAAAAGCGGCGCCCCGCGGCCCGCCGCAAGGCCGTTTTTCCGGGAAGCCTGAAATATTGAACGGGGCCCGGCAGGGGCGGCGTCTGAGAAGGGTCGATGCCGCAAACAAGATTCAAGTCCCGGCACACCTTCCCGACCAGCCGGGAATTCCATGACTTCCCCTCCGGCTCCCACACGAAAATGAAGCGCGAGCGGTCCACGCGCTTGAAAAAATCGTACATATTGCGCAGATGATCGGCATGCGGATAAAAACCGGCGGGTGTTTGAAAAATAATCAGGCGGCTTTGGAGCAGGCTCGCGGCCTGGCTGAGCTCCAGCCAGGCCTGCCACACCTCCGGCGTGTCGCGGAAATATCCCGAGCCCGGGCTCTCCCTGTCGGAGGGATGCGTGATCCGGCGCCAGGCTCTCAAAGTGAATTCAAACGGCGGCGGAACTTCCTCGCGCCATCTGCGAAGCGTCTGCCATTGCGGCAGCCGGAGGAATGTGGCCGCGATTTCAACGACTGAAAAATCACGGCTGTAGCGGGACCGGGCGATGGGAAATCCGCAGCAGCCGACCTTAATCATTCAAAAATATGGTTGAAGGCGGTCGCGGGGGACGCTCCACGGTTTCCGGAAGCAGGCGGGAATAGCGCCACAGGCAGAGGGCCAACGCCGCGCATGCCAAGCCGTAAACCGTCTCGAACCCTCCATAGCGAAGCCACGCTTCCTTGGAAACGAAACCCCACGGCTGGGGCGCATAGATATTGGCTTCCGGCTCGCCCCAGAGGACGTCATAGAGGCCCTTGAGACCGACGAGGATTCCCCATCCGCCGAAAATCAGGGAGGCCAGGCGCGCCAATCCGCGCACTTTGACCTTTCTCAAGGTTTCAGCGGCCACAGGCGGAGAAAACCTCTTGCATGGGGTGGGCTGATGCCGGGAAACGGGCGAATTCCCAACGGAGGAATTCGGTCAACGTTTCGAGTACTGGAAGCGTTTGCGGGCCTTGGGCCGGCCGGACTTTTTTCGCTCGACCATGCGCGCGTCGCGCGTCAAAAAGCCCTCTTTTTTCATCGCCTTGCGCTTCTTGTCGTCCAACGCGGCCAAGGAGCGCGCGATGCCGTGGCGAATGGCCTCGGCTTGTCCCGTCAGGCCGCCGCCGGCGACTTTGACGTAAAAATCGTAGCCCGCGGCCTCCTCAATAAGACGAATCGCGGCCATCGCGGAATGGATGCACTTGAGGTTTCCGCCGAAAAATTGATCCAAGCTTTGAGCGTTGACGGAAAATTTCCCGGATCCCTGCTGAACCATGCGCACTTGAGCCACGGAGGTTTTGCGGCGGCCCGTCGCCAAAACGGTGTCAACGCCTTTCAATTTCACGATTTTAGCCATTTTTTCCGCGCTCCTCCGCCGCATAAATTTTCAATCGCACCATCTGGCGCGCGCGCAATTTATTATCGTCGAGCATTCTGTACACGGCCAGATTAAGCACCTTGGTGGGGTCTTTGGACATCTGCAGCTCCAAGCTGACGGTTTTGGCGCCGCCCGCGTAGCCGGAATGCCGGAAATACATTTTTTGCTTCAGCTTGCGGCCCGTGAAGCGCATTTTGGCGGCGTGAGTCACCGTCACGAAATCGCCGCAGTCCAGGGAGTGGGTCCAAAACGGCTTGTCCTTGCCGGAGAGCATCACCGCGATCCGGCTCGCCAAGCGGCCCAAAACCTGCCCGGAGGCGTCCAGCTTCTGGCGGCGCCGTTGGCGCTCCGTGAACTCTTTGCTCGGCATCCATGTCGTTTGAGCCATGACGCTTTATTCTACAAAATAGATCGGGCTTTTACAATTTTGAGCGGGCATCTTTTACTTCGGCGCGTCCTCCGTCCACTCAAATTCATGCTCGCCGATCCAAACGGCGTCTCCGGCGGCCGCGCCCAGCCGCTTGAGCCGGCGGTCGACCTTCCAGCGCTTGAGCGCCTGCTTGAATCTTTGCTCCGCCTCGGGCAACGCGAAGTCGGTGGCCAGGGCCAACTCTTCAAGGGGCCTCCCTTGAATACGGAACACTCCCGGGGCCTCTTTTTCCACCTCCATGGCTTGGGCGGGCTTTTTCCCGAAGCGGCGGGCTTGCTCCTGCTCAAAGCCGTAAGCGCCGACAACGGGCGGGGGAATCCGGCTCAAGCGCTCAAGCGCCTCGTCCAACAGCTTTTCGATGCCGGCGCCCGTCGCCGACGATATCGGAAAAAATTCAATTTTCTTGAAACGCTTTCTTAAGACCTTAAGCTGATCTTCCGCGCCGGTGAGATCCATCTTTGTCACGGCGCAAACGGCGGGCTTTTGATCCAAACCTCCCCCGAAGCTTTTCATTTCCCGGCGGATGGTGCGAACTCCATCCCAAGCGCTTTGCGTCCCGAATCCGAAAGGATCGATAAGATGGATGACCAATCGGGTGCGCTCGATATGCCTTAAAAAGGCGTCGCCAAGCCCCTTGCCCAGATGGGCGCCTTCGATCAAGCCGGGGATATCCGCCACGACGAAGCTCGCCTCCTTATGGCGGGCGACGCCCAGATGCGGGGACAGCGTCGTAAAAGGGTAATCGGCGACTTTGGGGCGGGCCTTGGAGACCACCGACAGAAGCATGGATTTCCCGGCGTTGGGAAGGCCCACCAGCCCCACGTCGGCCAAGAGTTTGAGCTCCAACTCCAGCCGGAACTCCTCCCCGGGCAGCCCTCTTTCCCGTATCCTGGGGGCCTTGTTGGCGTTGGACTTGAAAGATTCGTTGCCCCGGCCGCCGCGGCCGCCGCGCGCGACGAGAACCGTTTGCCCGGGCGCGCACAGGTCGGCGACGCATTTGCCGTCGCGATAAATCATCGTGCCCATGGGCACCGGGACGGACACGTCCTTTCCTCCCGCGCCGTGGCATTGGCTGCCCCGCCCGTGGGCGCCGTCGTCTCCGGCGATATGGGGATGGAGGCTTAAATCCAGAAGGGTGGTGCGGCCCGGGTCGGCGACCAAATAAACGTCGCCCCCCTTGCCTCCGTTGCCTCCGCTGGGACCGCCGAACGGCACGTATTTTTCCCTGTGGAAGGCGAGGCAGCCGTCGCCGCCGCGGCCGCCGCGCACAAACAGCGTCGCCGTATCCACGAAGCGGGATGAATAAAAATCCCCCTTGCGGGGGAGATGAGATCGTTTCATGCGCGAATGATAAAGGGTCGAAGCCGCGCTCAGGCGGCGGGAGCCGTTTCGGGATAGACGCTGATGCGCTTTTTTCCCCTATAAGCCCACTCGAATTTAACCCGGCCGGCGATTGTGGAAAAAATGGTGAAATCGCAGCCTAACTTGACGTTGCGTCCCGCCAAAAACTGGGTTCCGCGCTGGCGCACGATGATGGTCCCCGGCAGCACTTGCTCTCCGCCGTAGCGCTTGACGCCCAGGCGTTTGCCTGCGCTGTCGCGCCCGTTTACGGATGAACCTTGAGATTTTGTTCCGGCCATGGTCTAACCCGCCGCTTTCAATTCAGCTCTATCGACTCGATCTTAAGCTCCGTCAAATTTTGACGGTGCCCCTGCCTTCGTGTGTAGCCCGTTTTGGGTTTCTTCTTAAAAACGATGAGTTTGCGGCCGAGAAAATGCCGCACCACCTGGGCCGTGACGGTCGCCGCGGGAAGCGTCTTGTCTGCGGTCTCCGGAGCGCTTGCGGGCGGCGCGGGGACTTTTTCGACTCCGACCTCGCTCTCCTCTCCCGTCCACAACGCCTTAAAGGACAATTTTTCGCCGACCGGCTTGTCCAATAGCTCGACTTGGATGGTGTCTTTGGGACTCACCCAGTACTGCTTGCCGCCCGTCTCGATAATCGCGTACATGAAATTATCCTACCAAATTTAACGCCGCCGCTCAATGCCGTCCTCCAAAACGGACAAATACAGCCTCGGGCGGCCCGGGCGGATCAGGGAAAAAAATGGAAGCTCGGCCAGGACCTTGCCCGCTTTGACGGGCGCGTAGGTGACGACGAAGCGGTCCTTGGAGCGCTCGGCGGACGGGACGTAGCCCAACTCCGGAGCCCCCTGCATGGAGCCGAAATCATTGGGCCCCATGTAGGAATAAAATTCGAAACCCGCCATGATCTTGGAGGGATGAACCCGGTAGTCCTCCATGAGAACGCGGCATAAATCCCAGCGAGCGCGGTTCCAACTGAAATAATCCTGGGTGCCTAAGACGCAAAATAGTGCGAAGACGGCCAGCGCCGAGCCAAACGCCCGGCCGTGGAGTTTGAGCCCGGCGGCCAATAGCACCGCCGAAACGGGCGCGACAAAAATCATGAGGTAGCGGTCAAAAAGGCCGTTCTTGGAATGGGAAGTGACGAGCAAGAACCCGGCGTAGAGCAGCGCGTAAAAGGCGAAAACAGCCGGTCCGGGCTTGCGGCACGCCTCCTTGAGTTGACCCCAATGCGCGGCCAAGAGCGCCAGCAGCCCAAAAACGCCCAGGCCCGCCGCCGCCGTCAACGCCGCGCGAAAGCCGGCGCCCCAGGCCCCCGCGAAGGGCCGGTCCACGACGTAAACGTCCGGCAAAGTCATGGGCCCGAGGCCGAAATCATAAAAGACGTTGGAAGCATAAGGCATCAGAGGCTGCCAAACGGCGGCCGGTCCCCAGCGGTCGGCGAACTTTATCCAGAAATTCAGAATCCCCGCCAGGATAAGCGCGGAGAAAAAAACGAACAGCCGTTTGCGCCCGCGGATGAAATCCCGCGTCTCGCGGCGGCGCTCCCAAAGCGAACCGCACACCAGGGGCAGAAGGAAAAATCCGACATAAAACAGGACGCCCAAGACGTTGTCCGCCGTCGGGCCGGGCCCGACGTCTCCCAATTGCTCCCATCTTTTAAAAAACTGGCTCGACGCCGCATGAAATTTCATGGTCCAAAAATGAACGCCGGCCGCGGCCGCCAAAGGCGGAATAATTAAACAGGCGGCCCGGCGCTTGGAAAAACCGCGCCACCGGCCGCTCCAAAAAAGCGCCAAGAGCATCGCGGCCGGCAGAAGCGCCGCCGTCTGCCGCACCAAAACCGCCAGGCCGGCGCACACGCCCGACCACAGGCAGGGCGCCGCGCCGCCGCCCCTCTCCGCCTTCAAGAAAAAGAAAATGGCCAGGAGCGTGAGCGTCTGGAAAGGGATCTCCGTCATAAAGGTATAGGAAAGGTTGAAATACACCGGATTAAACAGGCACAATAGGACGCCGCAAAACGCCCGCTTGCGGTCCACTTCCAGGCGTCTTAAGATCAGGTAGAATACGGCCAGCCCGGCGAAACTCCAAACCTGCGTCGCCAAACGCAAAAGCAGGAACGAAAACCCGAAACATTTCGCCAGCACCCCGCCCCAAAAAATCTGAAAGACCAGCGCGGCGACGGCAAACTGTCCCAACACAAAACGGCCCTCTTCCATGAAAATCCGCACGGACCGGGCGTAGGACCATGCGTCGTTTAAGGGAAACTCCCCCACGGGCCACACTAAAAGACCGCAGAGAACCAGAAGCCCGAGCAAGACCGGCAAAGACCGGCCGGCGGAGAATAAGCCCGTCGAAGATTCGTCCATGCGCCGGCACAGTTTAACTCTTATGGCCGCAGCGGGCAAATACGCCCCCAATCGCCGGCCTAAAAGGGGAGAAGTGATAGAGTGGTAAAGTGGTAAAGTGAAGCAAAAAATATCAACAGCGAACCGGCGAAGCCTTTGCACAGGCCCCCCTTCCCGTCGTGCCACTTTACCACTCTCTGCTTGCTCACTTTACCACTGTATCACTTCTCCTGATATCACTCTATCACTTTACCACTTTCCGAGAGAGCCCTGACACTTTCAGAGAGAGGCCTTGACAAACAACCCCCAAGACATTACATATATAGTAACGACTCAAGCCCACCCGCCGAGATGGGGCTGTGGGCTTTTTGTTTGTATAGAGCATGGCCGAAAAAGAAACCGCTGGAACTACCCCCGTATCCCTCCTGCTGTCCAGGCGGCTGGGGGAGCTTTTGGTCCAATCCAAGCGCATCACATTCAAGCAGCTCCAAAACGCCCTCGAAATTCAGAAACAAAACGGCAGCAAGCTAGGCACCGTCCTCATCCAGGAAAACATCATCTCGGAAAACGAGCTTCTGACCTTTTTGGCCAAGCAGTGCGGCATCACCTACGAGCGCATTGATAAATACAGCCCGATTCCTAAAACGGTCATCGACACCACGCCGGAAAACATCGCCCGCACGCACAACCTGATTCCCGTTCAGATCGAGGGCCAAACGCTGACGGTCGCCATGGGCGACCCCTTGAACATCATGGTCTTGGACGACCTCAAAGCCATCTCCGGCTACAACGTCAAAATGGTGCTGGCCTCCGATCAGGAGATAAAAAAAGCCATCGACAAGTATTACGGGGTGCAGGAGGCCCAGGACACCGCTTTAAACGACATCATCGGCAAAACCGCCGATGGAGAAACGCCGGGCATCGACGTTATCAAGGAAGATAAAGAGGACCTCTCCGGCGGCGACAGCATCAACATCCTGGGCGAAAAGGAATCGGCGCCGGTCATCCAGCTTGTCAACGTCATCCTGGCCAGGGCGATTAAAGCCAAGGCCTCCGACATCCACATCGAGCCCTACGCCAAGTCCCTGCGCATCCGCTTCCGCATAGACGGCGTGCTGCACCAGCAGCCCGCGCCGCCCAAGCACTATTTAAACGCCATCGTTTCGCGCCTGAAAATCATGTCCAATTTGAATATTTCGGAGAGGCGCGTCCCCCAGGACGGCCGCATCAAGCTCAAAATCGGCGCGAAGGAAATCGACATGCGCCTTTCGGTCTGTCCCTGCGCGCCGGGCGAGAAAATCGTCATGCGCATTCTGGACTCCTCCGCCTTGAAGCTCGACCTCGCCAGTCTGGGACTTGAGCCCGAAAGCATGGCCATCTACAAAAAATGCATCCGCTGCCCCCACGGCATCATTTTGGTGACCGGCCCGACCGGCTCCGGCAAGTCCACCACGCTTTATTCCACTCTGTCGGTCTTAAACACCGAGGGCGTCAATATCATGACCGTCGAGGACCCGGTGGAATTCACCGTGGAAGGCATCAACCAAGTGCAGGCCCACGCCGCCGTCGGCCTCACTTTCGCGGGCGCGCTGCGCTCCTTCCTGCGCCAGGACCCGGACGTGATCATGGTCGGCGAAATCCGCGACAAGGAAACCGGCCTGATCGCCATCAACGCCGCTTTGACGGGACACCTGGTGCTCTCCACTTTGCACACCAACAGCGCCCCCGGCGCCGTCACGCGCCTGGGCACCATGGATATCGAGCCTTTTTTGATCTCGTCCTCGCTGCTGATGGTCATCGCCCAAAGACTCCTGCGCGTCATCTGCCCCAACTGCAAGGAGTACTACTCCGTGGACGTGGACTCCTTCGCCAAATTCGGCATTCCCAAGAGGCTCGCCAGGAACAGCAAGGGCAAAATCACTTTGGCCCGCGGCCGGGGCTGCGACAACTGCGCCCATACGGGCTACCGCGGGCGGCAGGGAATCCATGAGGTGCTGGAAATCAACGAGCCCATCCGGGAACTGGTGCACCAGCACGCCACGGAGGGAAAGATCAAGGAGATCGCCATCAAGCAGGGCATGCTGACTTTGCAGGACGTGGCCACCCTCAAGGTGCTGCGGGGAATCACCACTTTCGAGGAGATGCTTCGCGTGACGGGAACGGAATGACGATGCCGGCCTCGACCCTTAAAGAATTGTTTCTGCTGATGCGCCAGAAGCAGGCCTCGGACCTGCATTTGACCAGCGGCGTCCCGCCGGTGCTGCGCATCGACGGCCACCTGATCCAGACCCCCTTCGAGCCGCTGACGCCCGACGCCTGCCAAAGGCTGGTCTACTCCCTGATGTCGGAGCAGCAGCGCAGCCGTTTCGAGCAGACCAATGAAATCGACATGGCCTTCGCCATCGAGGGCCTGGGCCGCCTGCGCATGAACGTCTACCGCCAGCGGGGCAGGGTCGGCGCCGCCATCCGCGCGGTCCCGTCGGATTTCAAATCCTTCGAGGAGCTCGGCCTGCCGCCCGTCAGCTTCAAGCTCATGGAGCTCACCAACGGCATCATTTTAATCACCGGGGAATCCGGCTCCGGCAAGTCGACCACGCTGGCCTCCATGATCAATTACCTCAATCAAAACGAGTCCATGCATATCGTCACCATCGAGGATCCCATCGAGTTCGTCCACGAGCACCGCAAGAGCCTGGTCAACCAGAGGGAGGTGGGCTCCGACACCGAGTCGTTTTCGCAGGCGCTCAAATACATCCTGCGCCATGACCCGGACGTCATCTTGATCGGAGAAATGCGCGATATGGAAACCATCTCGACGGCGCTCAACGTGGCCGAAACCGGCCACCTGGTTCTGGCCACGCTGCACACCCAGGATTCCGTCCAGACTTTCAACCGCATCATCGACGTGTTCCCCTCCGGCCAGCAGGAGCAGATCCGGATCCAGCTTTCCTTCGTCCTGCAGGCCGTCTTCAGCCAGCAGCTCGTGCCCATGGCCGCCGGCGCCGGCCGGGCCTTGGCCGTGGAGGTGCTGATGGCGACGCCCGCCGTGCGCCACTTGATCCGCGAGAAGAAGCTCGAGCAAATCCACACCATGATCCAAACCGGATCCCAGTACGGCATGCAGACCATGAACAACGCTCTCGCCAAACTGGTCGTGGACGGAACCATCAGCCTTCAACAC
>JACQRQ010000238.1 GCA_016206405.1 Elusimicrobiota bacterium
ACACAGGGGAGACCGGCTTCCAATTCCATCTCAGCGCCGCGTTGAGGGTGTTGACCATGCCGTCTAAGCTCGATTGGGGAACGAAACCCGCCACCCGGGCCTTGCTTAAAATAACCGAGTTGGAGGTCGGCGGCAGGAAGGGATCGTTTTGCCTTAGTGTCGTGAAGGCGACGTTGGCGTTCAAGTGGCTTTTGGCCGTGGTCTTGGCGGAAAAGTCCGTGCTGAACTGGTGGGAGTGGTTGTCGGGAGGCAAGGCAAGCCGCGCCGTGCCGGGAGTGGAACTCCCGCTGGAACTCGCCGCGCCGTCGGTCAGCCGCAACGGATTGTCAACGATCATTGAGCCGATGCCGTTGGCGAAGGCCGAAAAGATGTAGTTCGCCCTCCAGCCCAATGTTTTGCCGGCATACTCGGTCCCGACGTTTAGGTCATGCGTCAAATAATCCACCGGCTCCAAGGCCTGCTCTATCTGGCTGTGGCCATAGGCCACGCCGATGTTTTTGTATCCCTCCCTTTTCTCGGCGGAGTAGCCGAGATTGACGCGCCAGGGCCCCGTGGGGCTGTAGGCGTAGGCGAAACTGCTCTTGCTCCGGTCCACTCTTAAGGGGACGCCGGGCGTATGCGAAAAGAAACCCGCCGCGTTGTTGGTGGAGGTCTGCAAGCTTGTTTGCAGATTGTCCGGCAAGGTAAAAACCCCCTCCCCGTCGTTTCTGAGAAACGTGCGCGCGCTGTTGGACAGGTTGTGGGGCGTTTGATCGTAGCCGAGAGAAAACTTATGCAAGCCCCAGATGCCCGTCTCAATGTTCAGGCTCTGGTCCTTAAATCCGGGCTTACTTCCATCCAGCCGGAAATAATAATCGTCTCCATAATTTCGCAAGCCCAAGCTTTCCACATAGAATCCGCGCGGAATGTCGATATACTCATCGAGCTTGGAAGAAGCGACGTCGCCGCGAACCGCCTGTCCGCCGAAGTCCAGGCTGACGGCGGGGTCGGAGGCCCAAACGGCGGGCGCCAAAGCGAGGGCCGCTAGCGCGGCCGGGAATATTTTTTGTAAGCGCATATTTCCTCCTTACCTCAGGAAGCGAACGCCCGCGGGATGATTCGACCCGTGGATTTGTGAATGGCACTCCGTGCAGCTTCGTCCCACCAAACGAACGCTTGAGGGCGTGGCGGCGGTGGCAGGATGCCGGGTGATGATGTGGCACTCCTGGCATAGCCGCGGCCTCTTGGCCTTGAGAAGTTTTTCATGTTTCGAGCCGTGGGGAGTGTGGCAGTTCAGGCAGTTCTCTCGGACCGGGGCATGCTCAAATAAAAGCGGCCCCTTTTTCTCGGCATGGCAGGAAACGCAGTTGTCGTTGATGGAAGCCTGCTTCAACAAAGTCGGGCCGACGCTCCCGTGCGGATTGTGGCAGCTCGTGCAGGTCAGCTTGCCCTCATGCAGCGGCATGTGCGAGGAGCGCTGGAACTGGGCCTTTTTCACGTTGTGGCACTGAAAGCAAGTATCCATTTCGGTGGCTTTCGACAGGAGAAATTTTTCCTCCTTGCTCTTGGCGTGGTGCAGGCTGTGGCAGGAAAGGCAGGAGACGTCTTGGGAGTCATGCGCGCTCCCGTCCCAATGGAATCTCTCCCCTCCCTGGTGGCATTCGACGCACATTTTCGAGACGCCCTTGCTGGACATGGTTTTCGGATTCTTCATGGTGAAAAAATCCGCGTTGGACTTGTCTCCCGCGGCGCCGGCGTGAAGCGATCCGGGACCGTGGCAGGTTTCGCACGATTTTTCGAAGTCTATGCCTTTGGCGGCCGGCCAGGCTTTGGAGTGAATGCTGTCCTTGAAGCCGGTCTTGTCCCCATGGCAGGCGAGGCAGGTCTCCGCGCCGACAAACTCCGCGGCTTCTGGCGCTGCCTTTCCCTCCGCTGGAACCGGAGCAACTGCCTCCTCCGCCGGAAGCGGTACGGCTATCGTTTCCGTCGGCTCCTGCGCGGAAACGCGCCGCTCAAAACTCAGGGGGGCCAAGAAGACGGTCAAAAGAGCCAAAACCGATAAAATCCAAAGGATATTTTTTCTCATTGACCTGCCTCCGTTTCGGGCTTCACGATTCCTGCCCGATTTGCAACACAACCGCTCATCAAGGCCGCGGCTTGTCTCCCGTATAGGGAGGCGGCGGCTGCGTTTTCCCTTCGCTCTCCGCCAGCCTCAGCCTCTCTCTTTCTTTCTGTACTTCTTCAAAAAGCCGTCGCAGCTCCTCCGACTTAGCCGCGAACTCGCTTTTTTTATCCAGCTTGCGAATCTTGGAGTCGTAAACCAAAAAATCTAGGACGACGGCGGCTTCGGCTTTGGATATGCCGGTGCCGGACCGGCTCTTCGTGCGGATGCGCATGCGCTGGATGTATCTTTCCCAATCTTTGCGCTCGGCGAAAGGAGCGTTGATGGGCCGCGCCAAAGTGTGGCACTGGGAGCATGTCCTGGCGAAAACGGCGTAGCCGTCCTGCCGTTTTTTAGGATACGCGCCGACGTCGATCTCCACGGCTCCAAGGTCGTAATAAAAACGCGACTCGCGCTGCTCCGCGCTGAAGCGCGGCTCGGGCGAAACCTGCGGAGGTTTTTTGCAGCCCGCCAAACTGAGTCCCGCGGCCGCCGTCAGAGCGGCCATCCACCCGATTCTTATGGAAAATATTTTCATGTTCCTCACTCCGGTTTAAAGCCGAAACCTGTCGCTGACCCCTCAGGCAACACAGTTGCCAATAAAGGAGCCCGCAGTCCGGTAACGGCCGATTTGTTGCCTGTGTTAAGTCACCTATGACCATCCAAGCGGCGTTGGCGAGCGTCTTGGTCCTGGCGGCCTTCTCGGCCGGCCATCCTGTGATGGGCCAGCAAAACGAGGACTGCATGGCCTGCCATTCCGACGGGTTGATGGGAGCGCCCCGCGTGGACTTCAAAAGCCACAAAGCCTCCATCCACGGCCGGCATTTATGCATTTCCTGCCACGCGGACGCGGCCAATCTTCCGCATCCGGAAAAGCTCGCGCCGGTCTCCTGCAAAACCTGCCACCGCATCGAGTCCCAAATTTATATGAGCTCCGACCACGGCCAGGCCGTGGCGCGAGGCCTCAGCGAAGCGGCGGCCTGCAAAGACTGCCACGGACGGACCCATACTTTGCTCAACTCCAGAAATCCGCAATCTCCCGTCAACCGCAAGAACGTCCCCGCCACCTGCGGCCGCTGCCATAAGGACCTGAAGAGGATGGAAAAATTTAAGCTCTCGGAGCTTCAACCCGTTGAATCCTACGCCCATACGGTTCACGGCGAAGCCTTCGCTCAAGGAAAAATAAACGCCGCCGTCTGCAGCGACTGCCACGGCTCCCACGACCTGCACGGCGCCGCCAACAGCTCAAGCCGCATCTTCTGGCGCAACATCCCGGAGACATGCGGCCGCTGCCACAACAACGTGCTTTCGGTCTATCAGATCAGCATCCACGGGCAGGCGACGCGCGCGGGCATCAAGGAAGCGCCGGGGTGCACGAGCTGCCACGGGGAGCACACCATCCGCTCTCCCAAAGACCCGTTCTCCTCGAGTTGGACCGGCGCCATCACCAAAACCTGCGCCGGCTGCCACGCCTCGGAGACGTTGACGCGCAAATTCGGCCTTCCGGTGGACCGCCTCAAAACCTACATGGACACCTACCACGGCCTGGCTTATCAAAGAGGCGACCTGATGGTGGCCAATTGCGCCTCCTGCCACGGCTTCCATGACGTGCTGGCCCATACCGATCCGCGCTCGTCCATTTACCGCTCCAACCTCAGCAACACCTGCGGGAAATGCCATCCCGGCGCGGGAGCGCAGCTCGCCCATGGGTACGTGCATGGACCGCCGGCCGCCAACCAGCACTGGTCGCTCCGGGCCGCCACCTGGTTCTACCTGATCCTCATCCCGCTGGTTCTCGGCGGGATGATGTTACATAACGGCCTGGACTTTGTCAAAAAACTGCTGCGCTCCGGCCCGCCGCACCACGACCACCCCCAGGATGAAATGCGCCTGAGCCTCAACGAACGCCTGCAGCACGGAGTTCTGCTGCTCGTTTTCTTCTGGCTGGCCTACACCGGCTTCGCCCTCAAATATCCGGAGACCTTGTGGGATTATCCCCTGCACTTCGCCGCGGAAGATTTAAGGCGCTCTTTCCACCGCTGGGCCGCCCTCCTGTTC
>JACQRQ010000232.1 GCA_016206405.1 Elusimicrobiota bacterium
AGCCGGAAAGCATCAGCGCCCCGCCCGCGAAATAGATCCAGTAGCTCATCATGTTGAGCCGGGGGAAGGCCATGTCCGGAGCGCCGATCTGAAGCGGCAGGATGTAGTTGCCGAAAGCGCCCACGCCCAGCGGCACGACGCCCAGAAAAATCATGATGGTGCCGTGCATCGCCCCGAGCTGGTTATAGAACTCCGGCAGCATGACGCCGCCTGGGGCCAGCGTTTCCGGCAGCCAGCGCCCGATAAAGGGGATCGGCTGGCCGGGATAAGCCAATTGCCAGCGCAGCAGCGAGACCAGGGCGAAGCCGAACAAAAGAAACAGCAGGGAGGTGATCATGTATTGCAGGCCGATCACCTTGTGGTCGATTGAAAAAACATATTTCTCAAGCCAGTTCGGCTGCCGGTCGTGATGATTGTGGGCCATGCCGCGTTATCCCCTTCCTTTGTCCGCTTCGGCCTTTTCCGCCAGCCTTTCTTTGAGCCAGGACTCAAATCCTTCCGGACTGTGGGAGTAGACGTCGCCCCGCATGCTGGAGTGCGCGATGCCGCAGAGCTGAGCGCAACTGATCTCGAAATGCCCCTCCAGAATCGGCTCGAACCAAACCGGCGTCGCCATGCCCGGAACCGCGTCCTGCTTGATTCGGAACTCGGGGATGAAAAAACTGTGAATCACGTCTTTGGAGGTCAGCTCAGCCAGCGTCGGCTTTCCCAGGGGCACATGCAGATCGTTGAGGGTCACCACGTCATCCTTGCCGTCCGGGTCGCTTGGGTCAAGCCCCAGAACGTTGGCCGAGTCGATGAATTCCGCCGAAAACCGGCCGAACTTGCCGTCCGGACCGGGATAGTGGATGTTCCATGCGAACTGCTCGGCCACGATGCGGATGTTGTTGGAGAGCGCGGGCTCGGGCGCGTGGAGCTTCATTCGCCCCCAGCCCGGAACCGCGTAGAGAACGATAAGCCCTATTTCAAATAAAAGGACGATGAAATCCGGAATGAGGGACTTTAAAATTCCCTCGTGGCCGTAGCTGGCTTTCACGCCCTCCCGGCGCCTGTATTTAAACAGCAGGTAGGCGAAGAATATCCCCCACAAGACGAAAATGAGAATCATCGCCGCGTGGATGAGGTTGATCCCGAAGTCGACTTCCTTAGCGAAGGTGGAGGCCTGCACCGGCAAGCCCCAGCCGTAGTTGCCGTTCATGGTGCGCCCAGTCGCGCCTCGGAAAGCGAGGCCGAACCGAAGCTTAAGAAGTTCCCTTGGCGGAGAATTTCACGTTGGCGGTCGCCCCGGCGTCGGTGACCGTGACTTCCTGGGTGCTAGTGCCCAGTTTTTCGTGCCAGAACTCCAGCGTGTATTTGCCGGCCGGCAGATTCTTGATTTCATACTGACCGTTGTCGCCCGTGACGGCGAAATACGGGCTCCCGAGGACGCCCACATAGGCGGTCATCCAAGGATGCACGTTGCACTTGATTTTGAACATGACCTTGGGGCTCTTGAAAGTCTTTTCCATCATCTTGACCGTCGCAGGCATCGCGGCGTTGAATTCCGGAGAGGCGTTGACGTTGTGCATGGTTGGATCGGAATTGCGGATCTCGAGCTTCTGCCCCACCATGATGCCCATCACCCGCGGATGGTACCAGCAGCCCTTTTGGTCGAGCACCACCGCCGGCTCTTTGGGCGCGTCGAAGGTCTGCCCCTGCAGTCCGCTCTTGACGTAGACGAAAACGTTGGACAACTCCCCTTTCTGCCCCACGACGACGGGCTTGTATTTGAACCCGTCCTTGTATTGGGCCAAACATTTCGGGTCCGCGTTCATTTTGACGGTCTCGGCTTTGGATTCTTTGCCGGCGAAAACGGCCGTGCCCTTGACGCTGTAGCCCGCCGCCGGAGCGGAGGCCTGCATTTGTTCGTGTTCATGTCCAGGCTCCATCTGCGCGGGAGCCTCGGCCGATTTCTGTGTGCAGGCCACGCCGGCCGCGAGCAACGCCAAAACCGCTAAAGAATAAAATTTTTGCATCGAAGATGACCTCCCTAGGGGGACGCTTTATATTTTACGCTCGAAAGTATGCCAAATTGCGCCTGCCGATGCAAGATGAAGTCTTATCCAATGCAAGATGAGCCTCAAATAATGCCTGATTCCAATACAAATGAGCCCCAAATGAGGCAACGGTTTGGAAATGTGCGAGCCGTCATAATG
>JACQRQ010000235.1 GCA_016206405.1 Elusimicrobiota bacterium
ATGGTCAAATTAGCCGTTATTCAGGAAGAGGCAGTACCTGGTTTGAGAGGCAGTACCTGGTTTGACAAAGTTGACAAACTTTTTGGTTTCCGTGCCTGGCTGGACTTTCGGGGGCCGGGATCAACGCATGTTGGAATTGGTCGTTTCTAGGCGGGCGGCGTCATTGAGTTCCTGCTCGATGCGGTCGATTAAATTCTTTATTTTTTCTTCGGAGGCCCGGTCCGATTTGAGCGACTCAAGCTCCCGCTCCAATTGCTTGGTTCTCTGGGCCTGCTTGCGGACCACTTTGCCGGCGGGTTCGGAGACGTAATTTTCCACGACCGCGTATTCCCTCTCCAGCCCGGCCTGCGCGTCTTTCAAGTCGCGCATGCTTTGCTCCGCCTTTTTCATGGCCTTGTCGCCGCGCGCTTTGACGGCGTTGATGATCGACTCCAGTTGGCCGACGACCTTGGGATCGCCCCAATAGGTCGTATGACCGTAGGGCATGAGCACCGAATCCGCGTAGTAGAGGCCCTCCGGCTTGATAAACCAGCGGTTGTAAAACTTCTGCTCCTCCTGGTCATAGACCGCCAGGCGGTCGAGGTCGGCGGACTTAATCCACTCGGCCTCCTCTCCCTTTTTCTCCAGTATGACGGCCATGGGGAAGGGGTCCTCTTTTATCTTGTCGTACTCCACGCTGACGCGCGCGTCGAGTTTAGGAAAATTGAAAACCTCGGACCTGGTGGTCCCGCCGCCCGGAGACATTGGAAATTTGACGGCGCCCGCCGTTCCCAAGCTCGCCAGCAAGACTCCTGCGGCCAAAGCCAAAACCTCATTTTTTTTCATAGGTTCCTCCTTAAAACCGGCCCCCCCGGGGGGCCCGGATCACCGCATGTTGGAAAAAGTTTGCTCCAGGCGGGTGGCGGCGTTGAGCTCCTGCTCGATGCGGCCGACCAAAGCCTTGATTTCTTTCACCTCGACCGCATCGCCTTTGGACTTGATGACTTTAAAATCCTCATGCAGGGAGCGGACTCTCTGGCGCTGCTTGCGCACCACTTTGCCGGAGGGCTCCGGGGAATATTGGGCGACGATCTCGTATTGAGTCTCCAGCCCGCCCTGGGCGTCCTCAAGGCCCATCATGAGCTTGTCGGCCTTCTCGAGCGCCTCTTTGCGCGACGCGTCCAGGGCCTTGCGGATGCCTTCAAGCTGGGGTATGATCGCCGGGTTGTCGTAAGGGGTCGGCTCCGGATAAATGGACATGATGGCGTCGTAGTAAATCAAACCCTCTTCGCGGAAAAACCAGCGGTTGTAAACCTGCTGCTGCGCGTTGTCATAGACGGCCAAGGAGTCCAAATCCTTCTCCCCGATGTAAACGTCCTTTCCGTCTTTTTGCAGCGTTACGCTGATGGGATTGGGGCGGTCGTCCATGAAGACCACGATCAAGCTCGCATTTTGGAGCGGGAACTTGAAGTCCTTGGCGTACATGCGGATGGGGCAGTCGGCGCAGTCCACGGCCCGGGCGGCGCTCAGCCCCGCCCCCAAAAAGCAAAACGCCGCCAGAAACGAGAAAATCCCGGTCTTTATCTTCATATCTTTCCTCCCGTCGAAAGGCATCTATTTATATGTTACCAGCGGGGGCGGCTCCGCCCCAGGGCCTTTAGGCCCAGATATCCATCGTCATTGGTCCCATGGGTTCATGGGACTTTCGGCCCGGAACAATAGCGCCGGAGCGTTTTTCCTTTATTTTCCCTTGTACTTTTATATAATATATAAGCCGGTCGGTCGGGACTTTCGGAGGTATTATGAATCCCCTTTTGAAACTGGACCAACTCGGGCAGAGCGTGTGGCTCGACAGCCTGTCGCGTTCCTTCATCCGCGGCGGCGAGCTTAAAAAACTCATCGAAGAAGACGGCCTTAAAGGCGTGACCACCAACCCCAGCATTTTTGAAAAAGCGGTCGGCACGGGTTCCGATTACGACGTCCTTATAGAAAAATCCGCGGCCGAGGGGAAAAACGAGGCCGATATTTTTGAAGCCATCGCCACCGGCGACGTGCGCATGGCGGCGGATGTCCTGGAAACCGTCTACAAGGCCACCCGCGGCCGGGACGGCTACGTCAGCATCGAGGTCTCGCCCTATCTGGCTTATGACGCCGATAAGACGGTTCAAGAAGCCCGCCGGCTCTGGGAGACCGTCGCGCGGCCGAATGTGCTGGTAAAGGTGCCCGGCACGGAAGCGGGACTTCCCGCCGTGCAAAAGCTTCTCTCGGAAGGAATCAACGTCAACGTCACTTTGCTTTTTTCTCTGGAGCGCTACGAACAGGTGGTCGAGGCCTATCTGAGCGCCCTGGAGCAGCGCGCCGCCAAAGACAAACCCTTGGAGGCCGTGGCCTCCGTGGCGAGCTTCTTCGTCAGCCGCGTGGACACCGACGTGGACGCGGCCCTGGCGGGAAAACATAAGGACCTGCTCGGAAAAACGGCGGTAGCCAACGCGCGCTTGGCGTATCAGATTTACAAGAAATATTTCGGCTCCGAGCGCTTTAAAAAACTCCAGGCGCGAGGCGCGCAGACCCAGAGGCTTTTGTGGGCCAGCACCAGCGCCAAGAACCCGGCCTACCGCGACGTGTTGTACGTGGAGGAACTCGCCGGTCCCGACACGGTCAACACCATGCCGGAGGCCACCCTTCAGGCGTTCCGGGATCATGGAAAAGCGCGTCTGAGCCTGGAGGAGAACCCGGAAAAATCCTCCAAGCACCTGCAAAGCTTGGCGGCGGCGGGCGTGGACCTCGACGCCGTCACCCTGCGGCTGGAAAAGGACGGGGTCCGGCTCTTTTCGGAGGCGATGGACCGCCTGCTTAAAGTGATCGCCGAAAAGAAAAAAGTTCTCGTGAGCTGACATGGCGCCCTACACCGTCGCCCAAGATACCGGCGGGCGTTCCCACCAGGAAGACCGCTACGTCGCCGAGGAAATGGAGCGGGGATATTTTTTCGGCGTGTTCGACGGCCATGGCGGCGCCGAAGTTTCCGACATGGCCGCGACCATCGCTCCTCAATTTTTTTCCTCCGCTTTCAAAAAACGCAACTACCGAGGCTGCTTGAAAGCCATGACCCGGCAGCTTCATGAAACCACCAAGATGCTGCCCAGCGGCACCTCCATGTCGGTGGTCTTTATCCCCAAAAAAGGGCGCTACGCCTATGCCGCCGTTTTGGGCGATTCCCCCATCCTGTGGCACCACAAAAAAAAGGTCTGCATTTCTCCGGACCACAATATCCGCTCCAACCCAGCGGAGGCCGCCGCGGCGGCGGCCCGTGGCGGGCAAATCGTCAACGGCTATCTCATGGATCCCCAGGCTGGCGCCTCGGTCGGCCTGCAGATGGCCCGGGCGCTTGGAAACGTCGCCCTTGACCGGGTCCTGGCGCGGGAACCTGAAATTTTTAAATTTCCCGTCAGCCCCAAGAAGCCGGTCATCATCGCTTCCGACGGCCTCCTGGACCCGGGCCACCGCGTGGAGCGGCAGGCGGAGCAGATCGAGATCCTCTATTCCCTGGCGCGCAGCGGCGGCGAGGCCGATGTTCTCCTTCAGGACGCCCTGAGCCGGCAAACGCACGACAACGTGACCGTCATCGTCTACCGGCACCCCGCCGGCTGAAGGCCCTTTCCCTCGAGCGCCCATGCCGATTTCACCCCAAACCCTTAAGCGCGTCCAGGGACTCAATTATTTCGCCCACGACAAGCTGCTTCAAAGAATTCTTGCGCGGGAATTCGACCCGGACCGCCGCCAGCGGATTTTCAGCAACCTTTTGGAATTCGGCAAGCTTTGCGGCGGCAAATTAAGCGGCCTGATCGAAGAGGCTCATCAGCCGGGCAAACTTCCGGCCCTCATCAAATACGACCCGCGCGGAAACCGCGTCGATCACATCGAATATTGCCTGGAGCAAAAACTGGCGCGAAAGATCGTATACGACTTCGGCATTCTAAACCTCGACGAGCAGACCGGCTACCCTTTTTCAGGGCAGCACCGCATGGCGCTCTGGTATCTGCTCAATCAAAACGGCGAGGGGGGCGTCGCTTGTCCCCTGGCCATGACCCAGGGCCTTATTGAGCTGCTCAGGGAATCGGGCACGCCCGAGCAGAAAGAGAAGCATCTGCCGCTTTTGTGCGGGATCGGAAGCAAATCCCATTTCATGGCGGGCCAATTCATCACCGAAATTCAGGGCGGCAGCAACGTCTCCGCCAACGAGACGACCGCGGCGCTCCAAAAAAACGGCAAATGGTCTTTAAACGGCACCAAGTGGTTCTGCAGCAACCCGGGAGACCTTTGGGTCACCACCGCCAAAGTTCAGCAGACCCAAACCGTCGGCCTATTCCTCGCGTCCCGGTGGCGCGCCGCCGGGAAACTCAACGGACACCACATCCTGCGCGTCAAAGACATCATCGGAACGCGCGGCAAAGCCACATGCGAAATCGAGTACCGGGACCTCGAGGCCGAGCCTATCGGCCGCCCCTCGCACGGCTTGGCGCTGCTCAACCGGGTGCTCAAGGTGTCGCGCATCGGCGTGGCGGCCGCCGGCATAGGCGCCATGCGGCGCGCTTACATGGAGGCCCTGCTCTACGCCGAGCAGAGGCAGGCCTACGGCCGTCCCATCATCGAATTCCCGCCGATCAACAAGACCCTGCTTGAGATGAAGCTGATATGGACCGCCGGCGTCCTGGCCGCCTTCCGCATGCACAAGCTCATCGAAGAAAAGGACCCCTCCCAGGACCTCCTGGTGCCGCTCCTAAAATACAAGATCTCCTCTCTGGCCTCGGCCGCCGTCAAGGACGCCCAGATGGTTCTGGGCGGAAACGGCATGCTGGCCGATTACTCCATTCTTCCCCGCTTGGCGGCGGATATGACCGTCAACGAAACCTGGGAGGGCACCCACCATATTTTGGCGGCGCACGCCGTCAAAGCTTTCGGCCGCATGCGAATCCGCAACGCCTTTTGGCGCGAAATCAACGCCTCCATCCGGTTGGCCGAAGCGGAAAATATCGTGCAGTTGTCCGACTGCGCGAGCATCCTCAACCACACGAAAACGGCTTTATTGTCCCAAATACAGCAGATGAAGGAATCCGGCCCGCTCATCACCAGCCTCAACGCCCTGAAGCTCTGCAACCAAATTTACAGCCTTTTCGTTTTTTCGCTTCTGGTCAAGGAAGCCGTCGTGGATATCCGCAGAAAGAAAACCGACTTCCTCTATTTGATCCACGTGTTTCTGGACTTAAGCGAAGCCGAGCCCGGCGCCCCGGTGTCCTCCAACAGCGTCTTCTGCGATCAAGCCCGAGTTCTCAAAGCCCTCCGGGCGGACTTGCCGGAGTGATTCCACCAAACATTAGACCACCAGTGATAAAGTGATAGAGTGGTAAAGTGGTAGAGTGAAAAACGGGGGGAGATGAATTTCACGGAACTGGCGGGGGTCTCCGCCGGAAAAATTGAGGCGTTGAAGGAACGCATAGGCCGCCTCCAAATCAACCTTGGCGACGTCCAGGAAAGCTTCACCCGGGGCGGCGGCAAGGGCGGCCAGAAGATCAACAAAACCTCCAACTGCGTCGTGCTGCGCTACGTCCCGCTCGCGCTTGTCGTCAAAAACCAACGGGAAAGAAAGCGTTCCATCAACCGGTTTCTGGCGCTGCGGGAGCTCGTGGATCAAATCGAGATGCGCGTTTCGCCGCAAACTTCCGGGCGCATCGGGCAATTCATGAAAATCCGCAAACAGAAGGAC
>JACQRQ010000259.1 GCA_016206405.1 Elusimicrobiota bacterium
GGGGCCGTCGGAGCTGTTTGGGGACAGATTGGTTGAATGTCTCCTCTTATTACGTCGTCGGGGTATGCAGTTTTGAACCATAAAGTGTGCACTTTTCAAAAACTCCCAACAGCCCGGGACTTGTTTTTTTAACATCCTTGCGATAACATATGACTGGAGCTTCAAGAATTAATTCTTATTGAGGAGGTCCCCGTATGGATTTTCATCGCCCCGCCGCCGGCAGTTTAGCCGCCGTTCTGGCCGTCGCCTTATTTCTCCCCTTGACGGCTCATGCCAAGATGCTGAGCGTCAAAAATAAAGAAGCCGACGTCTACAACCTCAAACGGGAATCCGAGTGGAAGGCGTGGATCTATACTCCTTTTAAGGTCATCCCCCTGGAAAACGGGCGCGAGTTCGATGAGAAGGGCTGGTACAAAGTCGAGGATTACGAGAAAAAGCAGTGGTGGGTGCATGGCAACGATTTGGACAATGCGCCGACGGTCATCGTGAGCAACAAGATCGCCAATCTTAGGGAGGGCCCCGGAGACAACTTCAAAGGTCAAGAAGTTGCAAAAGGATACCCGTTCAAAGTCCTGAAGCAAGAAGGCAATTGGATCCAAGTGACGGACGATTCCAACCCCGAAAAGGTCATCCAGGGTTGGCTTCATAAAAGCACGGTGTGGGGCTTCACCGCAAAGCCGGAACCCCAGAAAAAAGCCGGGAAAGCCGCCAAGAAAGAAACCTCCGCGTCTCCGGAATCCCCGCCCGCCGAAGCCGAAGTGACCCCGCAAACGGCTCCTAAGCCTCCCAAGAAGCCGCCCTCGAAGACCGGCGCTAAACCCGCCAAGCCGGCTTCAATGCCGGTTCGACAGACTGAGGCGCCCAACTCCCCTCCAGCCGAAACTCCCCCTCAGCCGCCGTCTGAAGAAGGCTCCAATATGGACACCTATAACGAGGGAGACGTCGCCGTTCCGGAAACGCCCCAGAACGCCGGAGGCAAAGGCGACACCTACAGCGAAGAGGATATCTACATCGAAGGTGAATGAAGAAAGCTCTCAAAGCCGCCGCGTCAGGGAAAGAATTTTCTCCAAGAACACGCGCACGCTTGATTGACGGGACAGATAGTAGGGCGCCCGGCTTTCCCCGCTCGCCCGCACGCGAATCGCCACGCCTCCCATTTGGATGGTTTTCCGGAAAGCGCCCTCATCCACAACGTCGTCCCCGATAAAGACAGGCAAGCGTCCGCGGCCGAAACGGCGCAGGATCGTTTCAAAGGCGTCGCCTTTGTCCCAACGCAGCCGCGGCCTGATCTCATAAACTTTTTTTCCTTCGAGTATTCTGAAAACGGCGGCCGTGCCCGCCTTCCGGCGGACGGCGCGCCGGATGCCGGGAATGTCGCTTGGACGCGCGTTGCGGTAATGAACCGAAATGGAAAAACGCTTGTTGTTGACCCCGCAACCGGGGTAGTTTCGCATAGCCCGTGAAAGCCTTCGAGCCATTCGCCCCAGAGGCTTGGACAAAACCAATCCTTTCCGGTGCCTAAATTTGATGCCGGGGCCGTCAATCTCAAACCCATGATTGCCGGAGTAGACGATGCCTGGAATCTTGACCAAGCGCCGGAGATCCGGCAGGGAACGCCCGCTGATGACGGCGAGCAGGGTCAACCCTCCTCCGCTTTCTGCCGAGCCGCCGCGGCGCGCCGCAAGCGGCCGGCGGACGCAAACCTCGGCCAAGGACTCGAGAGCCTTTCTGGTTCGGGCGCTCATCGCCGCCTTGCCGGGGTCTTTGACGATGGCCGCCAAGGTGCCGTCAAAATCCAGCCCTATAGCCAAGCCGCCGCGGCTTAGCACTCGCCGCTCAAAAATATTCCAGTTTGAAAAAATGGACTTGGGCTTCATCAACTCTGAACGCCCTGCGGATTATGCCGGATTTTAAACGGCGGATTGGGAATAAAGGATTTTAAATTCCCCGGGCTTCAAGCGGCCGTGAAACCGGATTCCGATTTCGGGCCGGTCGACCGACGCGTTGGTTTCGCCGGAGGTCAGATTGGCGACAACCGCTACGGCGGCGGAATTCCGTCTGAGGGGAGTAAGCACGCAGCCCACCCAGGCTTCGTCATTTTGGGGCTCGAGCGGAAAGGCGACGGCCTTGCCCAAAATTTTACGAAGGCGACGGACCTCTGAAAAAACGAAGCTGAAAACCTCGCGGACCGCCGGATCTCCCCCCTTCCAATCCACCTTCACCGGGACGCTGAAGGGCAGAGATTTCTCCTCATGCGGCGCCGCCCGATCGAAACCGATTTCCTGCGACCCATAAAAAAGAAAGGCCCCCGGGAGAAGCATCGTGACGAGCGCCGCCGCGGCCAATCTGGACGCGAAGGCCCTTTGCGGAGATCTCTCATCATGATTTCCCACAAAGCGCAGCCCGTCCGCGCCGCCTTTCTGTTGCGTGAGATAGCTGGCCCGGCGGATCGCATGGCGGATTTGCCGCGGGTTTTGGCTCAACAACGCGTCGTACCAGCCCGTTTGCCCCTCGGGGCGCGACTCGTCGGATTTGCTGTAGATAAGGTCGAAGCCGCTCGCGGAGAGTTCCTGAAAATTGGCGTAGGCCTCCGCGATGAGGGCCGCCGAAGGCTTAATGGATTTGATTTCCCGCGCGAGCTGCAGCAGAAACTCCTCTTTGGGAACGGCTGTGCCCCAGTTCCTTGAGAACTCCGAATTGACGATCTGGTAGGCCATATCCACCCGGAAACCGTCCACGTCAAACCGCTCCACCCAGCTCGCGGCGCTGCGCGCCATGGCGTTTCGGGTCTCAGGCTTGGAATAGTCGAGCTGGGCCGTGTCATCCCAAGTGGCCAAGCTGCCGTACGAATTGTAGCCTCCATGATGCACCCAGAGCCGGCGCTTGCCTGCCGGGGATTCGGCGTCGTAGTTGAAATAGCCTTTGGGCGGATGGTTCGGGTACTGCGGGTCCGCCTCGCGGTGGACATAATATTCAGGATGTTCTTTAAGCAGCCGGCTGTCCATGGAGCTGTGGTTGGGAACGAAATCGATGATGACCTTCAAACCGGCGCCGTGCGCCCTTTGAACGAATTGCCGGAAATCCTCCTCCGTTCCCAAATCTTCATGCAGCGCCGTATAATCCTGCACGGAATAAGGCGAACCGCCCGCAGTGCCCAGGCGGTTGCGCAGTCCTATCGGAAAAATTCCCATCGTCCAGACCGTGTCGAAACCCATCTCCTTGATCTTCAAAAGATCTTCGACGCCAAAATCGGCGAAAAATGCCGGCACGCTGGGAGTCTCTGACTCCCCGGCCGGTGCCCGCAGCTCTGCGAAGGACGCCGGCACGCTCGGAGTCTCTGACTCCCCGGCCGGTGCCCGCAGCTCTGCGAAGGACGTGGGTTCGCCCTCAGCCGGCGCGGACGCCTGGTTCCCCGGACCAGGTTCGCGCCTTCCCCGTAAATTGTAGGCTCTGGGGAAAATCTCGTAAATGCGCGCCCCCCGCGCCCACCGCGCGGCGTCTCGCTTGGTGATTTCCCTTCGCAGCGCCTCCACATACGCTTCGATCGCGTCGTTGAGCTTGGCGTTTTTTTCCGCGGCGGTGTCGCCGGACTCCCGGAGCGCCTGGAGCCTCTGCCGGAAAGGCTCCGTCCAGGCCAGCGGGAGCAGTATCTGGTCGAGATAATTGAAGTAGTCATCGATATGATGCAGGAAGGCCTCGGCGCCGAAGCGGCTCTCCAGGTCTTTTTTAGTGAAAAGAAAACCTTCCAGTCCGGCGTCTTGAGCCAAAAAATTCTCTCCATCCTTGCTGCGAAAGGCGAAAGGGCTCAGGTCAAAACGTCCGTTCTCAAGACGCCCGGTGCTCATCACCTCCCGGAGATGCATGAGCTCTTGAAATCTCCTCTCGTTGCGTTCCCGGGACCGCTCGGGATCGCCCGAAGCTTTCCCATCCCCCCATGGCCGGACTGCGGCGATGTCCGCCCGGAACCGGGCCCCGTCGAAGAGATTGTCGAGATTTTGCTTGGAGGCGTTGAGGGAACGGTTGGAGGACGCGCCTTGAGCTTTGCGGAATCTGCCGGGGTTATTGTGGTGAAAATCTGCCGCAACGATGAAAACTTGCGGGCCCGGGGCGGAAATCAGGAGCGCGGTGGTAATTACGACGGCTGCCAGTTTTGACGGCTTTCCCGTGCGCATGCCAAGCCTTAAAGTCGGTTAAATTCATTTTCATTTTACTTTTCGGCCGGGCGGCCATCATGGGTCCAGAGGCCCAAGCATTCGGGGTCTTTGGACCTATGAAATTGTGGGACTCAAGACCTAGTGCTGCGGACGGATGGATTCGCCCGTTTAAACCGCTGGGACAGAACCCGCGGCGAGCGGACTGGAGCCGAGCAGGTGGAGTTCTGGCAAAGAAAAGCCGCCGGCTCCGCGCCCGCGCTCTTTCCCTCCAAAACCGGCATCAGTTGGGCGGCTTGCGGGTCCCTGGAATCGGCGAAGGCGACGACGCGGTTTGGGAAAAAGCCTGCGCTCGCGGCCAATCGAAGGGCGGCCGTCTTGGGGTCTGCGAGCCGTCCGCTCAAAACGACCGTCAGCGGCGGCTCGAGGTGAAAATCCAGCGCGCAAATCATGTAGGAAGCGGCTCCCGAAAAATCCCGCATGAATCCGCCGTAAAGGCGCAAGGTTTCGACCGCCTTCCGCCTAAAGCCCTCGTCTAATGTCAGCTCATAGAGACGCAGGAGGTTCATGACGGCAACCGAGTTTCCGGAGGGCACGACCCCGTCGTCAAGGCTTTTGGAGCGGGCGATGAGCGTCTCATGGTCGTGGCTGGTGAAAAAAAAGCCACCCTGTCTCTCATCCCAAAAAAGATCCAGCAAGCTCCGGTTGAAGCGCAACGCCTCATCAATCCAGCGCCGCTCCAGCGTCGCCTCGTAAAGATCCAAGAAGCCGGCCGTGACGAAGGCATAATCTTCCAGGTAGGCGTTGTGCTTGGCTTGACCCGCCCGGTAGCTGCGCCAAAGCCGTTTCCCATGCGCCAGAGAGCCGGTGAGAAAAGTCGCGGCGCGGACCGCGGCGTCCAAATAATCCGGTTCTTCAAGGATTCTCCCTGCCTGGGCCAAGGCGCCGATCATGAGGCCGTTCCAGGCTGAAAGAATCTTGTCATCCCTCCCGGGCCGCGCGCGCCGGTTGCGCTCGGCCAAAAGCTTGCCGCGGATATGCGTTCGCTTGCGCGCCCATTGCGCCGGGCTCAAGCCGGCTTTCTTGGCGAAATCTTCGTCCGTCCACGGCGCCGAAAGAACGTTGGCTCGCCCCTCAAAATTGCCGGATTCGGCGACTCCAAAATAATCGCAGGCAAGCGCGCCGTCTTTGGCGCCGAGGGCGGCCCGCATCTCTGCGGCGGTCCAGAGGAAAAACTTGCCTTCCACACCCTCGCTGTCGGCATCCTGGCTGCAAGCGAATCCTCCTTCGGGCAGGCTCATCTCATTAAGAACATAGCGGGCCGTCTCGTCGGCGACCCGGAGGTAGAGGCCCTCGCCGGTGGCTTGGTATCCCGCCAGATAGGTTTTCAGGAGCAGGGCGTTGTCGTAGAGCATTTTTTCAAAATGCGGAACGGCCCACTCGCGATCGACGCTGTAGCGATGGAAGCCGCCCCCGAGTTGGTCGTAGAGACCCCCGCGCGCCATCTTCTCCAAACTGACACGGACGCATTCCAACGCCGCCGCGTCCGCCTTGCGCCGGTGAAAGCGCAGCAAAAGCTCCAACTCAAGCGGATGGGGAAATTTCGGCGCGCCGCCGAAACCGCCGCAGACCGGGTCCGCCTGCTCCAAAAGCCTTCGCGCCGCCGCCTCCACGATCCCTAAAGTCAAAAGCGGGTCTTCCGGCCGGACCCCCATGAGCTTATGCAGATGGGCGCCGATGTCCGCGGCGCTTTTTTCAACGTCTTCCCGGCGGCTTCGAAAGGCCTCGGCCACGCCCCTCAAAACGCTCTTAAAGCCGGCCATCCCCATGCGGTTTTCCGGAGGAAAGTAGGTGCCGCCGAAAAAGGGCTTGGCCTGGGGCGTCAGAAACACAGTCATCGGCCAGCCGCCGCGGCCCGTCATCATCAGCACGGTCTTCATGTAGAGTTCGTCTATGTCCGGCCGTTCCTCGCGGTCCACCTTCACGCAGACAAAAAGCTCGTTCATGATGCCAGCGATCTCTTCGTTCTCAAAAGACTCGCGCTCCATCACGTGGCACCAGTGGCAGGCGGCGTAGCCTACCGATAGAAGGATGGGCTTGTCCTCATTTTTGGCGCGCTCAAGCGCTTCGGCGCCCCATGGGTACCAATCCACGGGATTGCGCGAGTGCTGAATCAGGTAAGGGCTCGTTTCCTGAGCCAACCGGTTGCCGCGGCCTTGGGTCATGTGTTTTACACTTGGATCAAAAGGTCCTCTCCGTCAAGCTTGACCGCGTACGCCTTGACCTGTATCTTCGAGTTCCGGGTGTTGACCCCGGTTTTCACGTCGTACTGCCATCCATGCCACGGGCAAGTGACCACCGAACCTTCCAGAGAACCCTCTCCCAAGGGACCGCCCTTATGGAGGCAGGCGTCATCCACCGCGTAGAATTTTCCTTCCATATTAAAAAGAGCGATTCGCTTGCCTTCCATCTCCACTGTTTTTCCGGCGCCGATGGGAATTTCCGCCGCCCGGGCCGCCTTCCTAAACTCTGCCATGAATTTTCCTCCTTTTTGCCGCACCCAGCGCAATTCAATGAGAGCGACAAAGTGTTCAAGTTACCGCCCTCCCCTTGACCACTTTACCACTTTACCACTATACCACTCTACCACTTCGTTTCAGAGGAAGCTTGCGGCCGCCCCGCCCGTATGGCGAAATTTTGTAAAATCAATTCGATTCCAAAGAAGGTGCCGTCGCCAAGCGCCATGCCCAAAACCGTTGCCCAAGAAATCATCGTTACCCGCCCCGGAGGCCACCGCGTCCTTGAAGTCCGCGAGCGACAACTCCCCCCGCTCAAAGCCCGACAAGTGCTGGTGGATGTGGCGGCCTGCGGTGTCAACTTTGCAGACATCTGCGTGCGTCTAGGCGTCTATAGCGCGGTCAAAAAATATCCCGTCGTGCCCGGCTTTGAGTTCGCGGGCGTCATCACCGCAGCCGGAGAGCAAGTGCGCGAATTAAAAGCCGGCGACAGGGTTTTTGGAATAACTCGCTTCGGCGGCTACGCCAGCCGCATCCTCGTTGATGAGGATTATGTGTGGCCTTGTCCCCGCGGTTTGAGCCTCGAGCAGTGCGCCGCTTTCCCAGCCGTCTATCTGACGGCGGAGCACGCGGCGCGCCGCGTGGCGCGGGTTGAAAAAGGAGAGGCCGCGCTCATTCAATCCGCGGCCGGCGGCATGGGCTTGGCGCTGACTCAGATTTTAAGCGCCGGGGGACTTAAGACGGCCGGCGTGGTCTCAAGCGCGGAGAAGGCGGACCTATGCCGCCGATTCGGCATTGGCCGCGTGGTTATCCGCGATGGAGGCAAAGAATGGTCCCAATTGGAAGGTTTCGCCCCCAAAGGCTACGATGTGATTTTTGATGCCAACGGCGGACCTTCCCTATTAGAAGGCTATCGGAGGCTCGCCCCGTCGGGCCGGCTGGTGGTATACGGCGCCGCTCAAATGCTGGAGCGCGGCGAAAGCAAAATCCACTGGCTCAAGCTCGCGTGGAAATATCTGACGCGCTCCAAATTTGACCCTCTCGCGATGATTACCGACAACAAGGGGGTACTCGGTTTCAACGTCGTTTATCTCTTCCATGAGAAGGAAAGGGTGCGCGCCCACATGCGCAATCTATTGGAACTGCTCCACAACGGCAAAATCATGCCGTTACCCGTGCGCAGTTTCCCATTTGAGCAAGCCGCCGAAGCGCACCGCGCCATCGAATCGGGTCAAACTTCCGGGAAACTAGTGCTGCGCGTCCGCGAGGAATCGTAGCTGAAAGAACTGTGATGACCTCCAAAAGGACCATGCTTAACCTTTGCCTCTTGGCCGCCGGCGCCGCAGCCGTCGCTTTTTCCTCCTTCGCCTGCCGGAATGGCGACGGTTTTTCGGCCGCCAGAAAGGAGAAGCCGGCGGAGGGCGACGATTCCTCGGCGCTCAAAAAAGATGTCTTTCTTTGCATGGGAGATTCCTTGACCGCGGGCTACGGGGTCGCGCGCGAGGAGGCCTGGCCCGGGCTTTTGGAGGCGGATCTCAAGACCGAAGGAATCTCGCTGCGGGTTCGAAACGCCGGGACCAGCGGCCTGACGAGCGCAGGTGCGCTCGAAGCCCTTTCTTGGCAGCTTTCCGGCGATATCCGCATTCTTTTTCTGGCCATCGGCGCCAATGACGGACTGCGCGGATTAGATCTGGGGCAAAGCCGCAAGAACATCAGTTCGATTGTGAGAGAAGCCCAGGCCCGAGGTGTCCACGTGGTCTTGGCGGGCATGAAAATCCCGCCGAATTATGGGCCCGTTTATGCCAAAAACTTTGAGGCCATGTACGTTGAGATCGCCCGCGAACACCGCCTAAAACTCATGCCCTTTCTGTTGGAAGGCGTCGCCGGACGTCCCCGTTATAACTTGGAAGACGGCATCCATCCTAATGCCGAAGGCCACCGCCTCATCGCCGGCAACGTGCTCGCATTTCTTAAGAAAGAGAAGGTGCTGAGGTGATGGACGCCGCGATCCTGGCGCTCAAAGAAGTGGCAAAATCCTTCCCCTCGCCGGGAAAATCCCTGATAATTCTGGAAAGCGTGAGCCTCGAAGTGCGGGGCGCCCAGACTCTTGCCATCTCCGGGCCGAGCGGCAGCGGAAAATCAACGCTGCTGGGGCTGATGGCCGCGCTGGAGCGGCCGGATTCGGGAGAAATTTTTTTCCGCGGCCAATCCATGCGCGGCTGGGACGAAGATGCCCTGGCTGCCTGGAGGAGCGCATCGGTCGGCTTTATTTTTCAGAATTTTCGCCTCATTCCCAGCCTCACCGCGCTGGAAAACGTCTCCCTTCCCCTTGAGATACTTGGCTGGGAGCTCAAAACCGCCGCCAAACGGGCCGCGGAGCTTCTAGACCAATTAGGCCTGGGCGGCCGCCACGGCCATTTTCCCTCCCAGCTTTCCGGAGGCGAGCAGCAGCGAGTCGCCATCGGCCGGGCTTACGCGCACAGCCCCGCGATCATCCTCGCCGATGAGCCCACCGGCAGCCTGGACCGGGACACGGCTGAAAAAGTCTTGGGCACGCTGCTCGACATCAACTCCACAAAAAAAACGGCGCTGGTGGTCGTCACCCACGACGACGGCATCGCTTCCCGCATGGGCCGCAGGCTCCTCTTGAACCAAGGCCGCATCGTCCCATGAAAGGCCTGGGACTTTTGGGGGCGCGTCTTTACAGACGCCACCTCGGCCGGATGCTTTTTTTCAGCTCGCTCATCGCGGTCGGCGTCGCCCTGCTCTTCGGCATCGAAAATCTCCTGCGGACCGTCGAACGCGGCGTCGCGGCCAAAGCGCGCGAGCTTCTCGCCGCCGACGTGGCCGTAGAGTCCGAAAGACCCTTCAGCCCGCAGGCCCGGGCCGTTTTCGCGCGCTTAGAAACCGGCGGCATTAAGAGCGCCGGCATTCTCGAATTCGCCTCCATGCTGCAGCCTGCCAGGACCGGCGCCGCGCCATTTTTGGTGAGCGTAAAGGCCGTCGATGAATCCTACCCATTTTACGGACGACTCCAGACGGACCCGCCCTCAGGCCGGGCCAGGCTCTTTCAAGAAGGCGCCTGCCTCATTGAGGACGTCGCCGCCCTCCAGCACGGGCTTAAAGCCGGAGACCGCGTGCGGCTCGGCCACATCCGTTTGAGGATCGCGGGCGCCATCGAGCGCGAGCCCGACCGCAGCCTGACGGGCTTTAACTTGGCCCCGCGCCTCCTCGTATCGCTTGAGCGAGCGCATGAAACCGGGCTTATCCGCTTTGGAAGCCGCATTCGTCACCGCCGTTTATTCGCGATTGAAGGACCCGGCGATTTTCGCCTGGCGGCCGCGCGGCTCAAACATCGCCTCGAGTCCGAGCTCGATGATCCCTATGTCCGCGTCACCGCCTTTGGCGACGCAGAGGCGAGAAGCCGTGAAGGCCTCAAGCGCGCCGCTCTTTTTTTCGTCCTGGTGTCTTTGGTCACCTTGCTCCTCGGTGCCGTCGGCATGGCGGCCGGCTTCACGACTTTTTTAAACGAACAAATTGAGACCGCCGCCATATTGCGTTGCCTGGGAGTCGGTCCGCGCGACATCGGACGGCTCTATCTGAGCCTGTGCGCTGCCGTCGGCCTCGGCGGGGCCGCGCTGGGAGCTTTGGGAGGCGTCGCGTTAAACGCCCTGAGCCTTGCGGCTCTTGAAGAATTCCTGACGCCCGGCTTGGGCCTTTCCCTGGACCTGCATTGGCCGAGCTTGGCGGAGGGCTGCTGCCTGGCGCTGGCCGTTTCGCTGGCCGTCAACGCGCACAAGGTGAAGGCCCTTTCGCGGCTTTCGCCGTTGGACTTTTTTCGGGGGAAAGTGCTCGGCCTTCCGCCTGCTCTGAGGATCGACGCCGTTGCCGCCGCGCTCGGATTGGCCGCCCTCTTTCTTTATGCGCGGGTCAAGGCCGGCTCGTGGGAGGCCGCCCGCAACTTCACGCTCTCCCTGGCGGCATCCGTCGCGGCGGCGCTCCTCCTTATCCTGGCCGCGCTCTGGGCTCTCTCGAAAGCCGCGCGCCTCCTAAACGGACCGCGCACCTTCGCCCTGCGCCATGGTTTGCTTGAGTTGACTCGGCGCAAACCGCGCAGCTTGGTCTTTCTTTTCTCCCTCTCTATCGGCTTCTCCCTTCTGGGCGCCCTGGAGTTGGTGCGCCACAGCCTGGTCGCGGAGTTCCGCCTCACGCAGGGTCCCGGCGGCCCGAATCTTTTCCTTGTGGACGTTCAGAAATCCCAATTGACGGGCGCCGCCGCTTTGGCGGCCCGGTACGCGCAGACTCCGGCCGTGTTCGCCCCCCTGGTGCGCTCACGCATCACCCACATCAATGGCGCCGCGGTGCAAGCGCAAAGGTTGGAAGGGGTCTCGCGCGAAGCGCGCGACCGGCAGAGATTCCTCACCCGGGAGCAAAACCTCACTTACAAAGACGACCTTCAGGAAAGCGAAGAGGTGATGCGAGGAGATTTCTGGAAGCCCGGCGAACGCCGCCCCGAGGCAAGTCTGGAGCATTGGTTCAGCGAGAGGACCGGAATCGGGCTCGGCGACCGGGTGAGCTTCGACATTCAAGGCCGGATGTTGGAGGCGGTAGTGACTTCCATCCGCAAAATTAATTGGTCAAGCGCCCGGCCCAATTTTTTCATCGCTCTACCGGCATCCTCGCTGGAAAACGCCCCCCAAAGCTTCATTGCCTCGTTGGGGGTGCCGCATGCGGAACGCTCAGCCCGTTTTCAAAAAGAAATCATCGGCGCCTTTCCCAACGTCTCCGTGATTGATATTTCAAAGGTTCTAGAAAACGTGGAGAAGGTGCTCGGCGTCTTGTTGAGATCGCTAAATCTCTTGAGCTGGTTCTGCGTGGGAGTCGGCCTTTTGGCCCTGGCGGGGACTCTCAGCGCCGGTCATCGGGAACGGTGCGAGCGAGCCGCCCTCTTTCGGACTCTCGGCCTGACTAGGTCGAGGATAATGCTCGTTGATTTTTGGGAGTTCCTATCCATAAGCGCCATTTCTTTCTTCATCGCCGCCGTCATCGCCCTCGGCCTCAGTTGCCTCCTCACTCGGCAACTCGACGTTCGCTTCCTGCCGCAGCCATGGCTGTTTGTAAGGATTCTTTTGCCGGCTCTTTGGATGCCGCCGGTGGTGGGAATTCTGGCCAACTGGAAAACTTACCGCGCCGGCGTCATGGAAAATTTGCGGCGCGAGCTTTGAAAGCCCGCCTTATTTTTTCGCTTTGCGCTTTTTTGTGCCGGCGGCCGGCGCGGCTTTCCGCTTCAGCTTCCGGAGGCGTTCCGCCACTTCTTTGGCGTCTTTAGCCTCAGGCTCAAACTCCAGGTATTTCTTAAAGTTGTCGGCCGCGCATTCAAAGTTCTTGGCCGCCTCGCAGGCGCGGGCCAAACCTCGATATGCGGCCGGCCAGTCCGGCGCCATCTCGACCGCCATTTCAAATTCAGTGACTGCCGCTTCAAAATCCCGGAGCCCCTTGGCCTTCTTGACCGCGGTTTCCGCGTGGGCCAATTGCCGCTCGGCTTCTCCCGAAACAAAAACCCGCGCCCCTGCCCGCCTTAAAATCCGCACGATCTCGCCGTAATTCTCCTCAGCGGCGGCGGCCAGGGCGCTGCGTCCATCCGCGTCCCTAACGTTGACATCCGCGCCGTTGGCGATTAAAAAACTGACGGCCTGGACATGCCCCCCTTCCGCCGCACCCGCCAGGGCCGTTTTTCCATAGGCGTCCCGTGCGCGGACATCGGCGCCGCCGGCGATCAGGATTTCCGCGACATCCGCATGTCCCGCGCCGGCCGCGTACATCAGGGCGTTCCGGCGGTCATTGTCCTTGGCCGTCACCTCCACCCCAAGATCAATAAGCGCCTTGGCGGTGTGGCTGGATGCCTTGTATGCCGCGGCGACCGCCATCAAAACGGTGCGGCCGTTTTTGTCCCTAACGTTGACATCCGCCCCGAGGTCCGCCAAGTTTCTCATGGTCGAGGCGGAGCCTGCGAGCGCCGCCGCCCACAAGGCGGTCCTCCCTGCTTTATCCGCGACGCCCACCTTGGAGCCCTTTTGGACCAAAAGCTTCAGCGTCCGGGCCGGGGCGTCGGCCGCCGCCGCAACCGCCAGAACGGATTTCCCGGCGTCCTCGGTTGCGTTGATATCCGCTCCGGACACGACGAGCGCGTTGATAATCTCGTCGTATCCCGCTGAAGCCGCGAACATGAGCGGCGTCAGGCCGCCCGCCTCCCGCTTGGCGTTCACGTCAGCTCCGGCGTCGATGAGTATCTTCAATATTTCCAGGCGCCCCCCCGCCGCCGCGGCCATCAACGGCGTAAAGCCGAAGTCGTTTTTAGTGTCCGGCCTCCAGCCCTTTTTGAGAAAGCTCCTGACCTCCTCGATATTTCCCTTTTCGACGGCGGTGATGAGCTTGGTCGTCATGCCTCCATCGGTCTGCGCCGCGGCCGATGCGGCCGTCATCAACAACGCCGCCGTCAATAAGCGCATTATCTTGTCCATGCCGGCTTTATTGTAGCAAAGGTTATGAGCCGCCGCGACCAAAAACCGCCCTCATTTTATTCAAGCGACGCCGTATTTGATAGAATTGCGCGATGAAACGCCTGTTTCCGGCGCTCGCGTTGGCTATTCTGTTTCTGGCCCGCCCCTTCCCGGCCCACGCGGCTGAAAAGGACATGCCGCGCCCCGTAAAAATCTGGCCGTTCCTCCTCTATGAAAGCGGCCCCGACCGCACCGACGTGGAAATACTGCTTTCGCTCATCTATTATGAGCGTGAATTCAACCGCCTGTCCCTCGGCTTTAGGCCCTTCTATTCTCGCACTTGGGATCCGGACTAGAAGTACTGGCGGTGGAGCGCGCTTTGGCCCCTGGTTCGCTACGAGCGCCGGGACGAAATCCGGACTTTGTCGGTCCTGCCCCTCTACCGCCGTCAAACCGCTCCGGACAAAACCCAGGCCGTTCTCTTTCCGGCCTACAGTTATTTCCAAGAAAACGAAAAGCGCCGGCTGGGAGTGATCGGCTACAGCCCGATCACTCTCTTCGATTTCCGCAGGGATTTCGGCACCGGCGAGATCAACCGGCGCTGGCTGTGGGCTTTTTATCAGCGCAAGGGCCAGGAGACTTCGTTAAACTTTTTCCCCTTGATCCGCCACAAAAGAAAACCGGAGGATGTCTTCTCCTACTTTTTCCCCTTCTACAACTATGAGCGCGACGCCCAGGGACGCACTTTGGGCATTCTCGGATACGCCCCGCTTTCCCTCGTCGACTTGCGCCAAGACTACCAGACCGGTGAAACCTACAAGCGCTACGCCCTCGTCACTTACCGGAAAAGAGACCCAATGACGAGCCTGAGCGTCTATCCTCTTTACCGGCAGCAAAGAGCCCCGGGCGAAAGCTCTACGGAGCTTATGCCCATTTTCTACCACGCCCGGAAAACCTTCGGCAACTACATTCATTTTTCGATGTTTGGGCTCTCAAATTACGCCAATATTTTCGAGTACACGCGGGACGACGGCCGGAAGCTGCGCTCCTGGCATATGGCGCTCGTCTACGGCTCCAGCAGGGAAGGCAGTCGGTCCGAAAAATCCATCCTTTGGCCCTTTTTTCGCTCCGCCCATAACCCGGAGACCGAGGAAAAAGACCTCAACCTTTTATGGCCGCTTTTTAAGCGCTATAGAAACCCGGATTATTTCTCCGAGCGTTTTCTCCCCTTCTACGCCCGCGCCCGGGATTCGGAGTTTAAGAACTTTTCGGAACTGCCGCCCTGGGCTTTATTTTCCCCCCTTCCCGCCTGGTATCGGGTATCCAACGATAAGTACGGCTTCAACCGCTTTCTTTGGCTCGGCTGGCTGACCCGAAGCCCCGATGGCCGCAAGGATGTTTTACTTAACTACTATAACTTTGAGAATAACGACCTCGAAACTCGCCACCGGGGACTGTTCCCGCTATGGCATCAATCCAAATGGCAGGACCGAAGCCTAAGCGTGGCTCCGCTTTGGCTCTCTTACGGCGAGCCGCAGCACGCCTTCCGCACCCTCTTTCCCTTGCACTGGTATTACCGGTCCAAAAATTCCGCGCTGGAGGTCAACCTGCCGCTGCATATGCGCTACGAGGGCGGTACCTACCGTTTCAACGCTCTTTTCCCGTTCTACTATCACCTGCTCGATCAAGAGATCAACTCCGAGCTCAAGTACTATTTTCCGCTCTACGGCTTCTACCGCCGCGGAGAGAAGGTACGGCGACATCTTCTCCTGTTTCCACTCTGGTCCCGGCTGCATGAGGAGGACACCGGGGTTAATTCCTGGGACGCCCTCTGGCCGCTCTTTCATTACGAGACCGGGCCGCAGCGCGCCTCCACCCGGCTGCTTCCATTGTACTGGCAACGACGCTCGCCCGAATCGCAATCGGTGGTGGCCTTTCCCCTCTATTGGCATTTCCGGGGACCGTGGGGAAGCCAAACCCATCTGGTACCCTTCTTCGGCAGATTTCTGGGGGAAAATTTCTCTCTCAGCTACACCCTCGGCCCGTTTTGGGTGCGCATGGCGCAGCGTGATTATGACCGCACCAATATTCTTGGAGCGCTGGTTTCCCGTCGGCGGGATAAACGCCTGGATGGCCAAACCCAAAAATCCGGTTTCGGATTTTTGGGTTTGGACCCGCAATGGAGCCTTTTTTCCTTGACCCGCGAGGGACCGCTTCTCAACCACAGATTGTTCCCGCTCTACAGCTACCAGACCGACGGCTACACCAACGCGCTCGCCGTTTTCGGACTTGGCCGTCTCAGCTTTTTCCGCTCCGAGCAGACAAGCGACTATTTCGAGCAGCGTTTCTCGCCTTTCTACACCTACAGCCGGGCCAAGGTCTGGGAAAAGGGAATCAACGCTGCGGCGATGCGGACGATCAGCCTTCTCGGTTTCTACCCGGAGTGGAGCCTTTTTTACAACCGCTGGAGTGAAACCGATGTCTCAAGATGGCTTTTCCCCGTCTACAGCTACCAGAGGGATGAAAATGGCAAAGATCTCGCCTTTTTAGGCGGCGGACCGTTCAGCCTGATTCACGCGGCCGACAACCGCCGGTGGACGCTGCGCCGCTTTTCACCCTTCGTCAGCTACGAGCGCAAGAAAAATTCAAAGGAGGCATCGGACTCGGAGGAGGCCACCGGTCTGGGATTGCTCGGCTTCAGCCCAAAATGGAGCTTAATTTCCCTCCGCCGCGAAGGGGCGGTGCAAACCTCCTGGCTCTTTCCTTTATATAGCCGCCGAATAGATAGGCAATCCTCGGACTTTTCCATGCTGGGTTACCAGCAAATGAGCCTATTCTATTCCAAAGCCTCTCCAGGCGCGCGCCGCAGCCGATTTTTTCCTCTTTACAGCTATCGTCGCCAGGAAGCCGACAAAGAAGCCCCGGCCTCCGGTTCAACCACCCTCAGCCTTTTGGGCTTCTTTCCCCCCTTGAGCCTTTACTGCTACAAACTCGAAGGGGCGGAAACATCTCATCGGCTTACGCCCTTTTACAGCTATCGGAAAGGCAGGTCCGGCCGCTGGCTGGCATTATTGGGTTTCCAACGTCTCAGCCTGTTTTACAGCGCAACGAAGGCCGGCGCTTTCAGTCAGCGGCTCTTCCCCCTCTACGGCTACCGCCGTGAGGGCCGTCCGGAAGAGCCGGACTACGCCGTCAATGCCGACGTGCTCGGCTACCTGGCAAGATACAAGCGCTCGGGGGAGTCGAGCGATTTCAGACTGCTTTATAGACTCGTGCGCCTCAGCCGCACTCCCGATGTAACCGAGTTGGAGGTCAACCCGGTCTGGGATTCCAGCCGGAGCAAAGACGGCGCCTCCTCCTGGAGCCTTCTCGGCGGCCTCTTCGGCCGGCAAACTGCGCCGGGAGGCCGCAAGACTTTCCGTTTCCTATGGTTGTTTTAGTCGGAGCCGCAAACTTCCATGAAACAAAATTCCAAACCTAAAAACCGCTGCCCCTGGGCGGAGGGGCTCCACAGTCTCATGATCGCTTACCACGACGCCGAATGGGGAGTTCCCGTCCACGACGACCGCAAGCCGTTTGAATTTATCATCCTGGAGGGCGCCCAAGCCGGGCTGAGTTGGTCTACCGTTTTAAATAAACGCGATGCTTACCGCAAGGCGTTTTCCGGCTTCGACCCGGCCGAAACCGCGCGATTTAACGGAAAAAAATCAAAGCGCTGCTGCAAAATCCAGGAATCATCCGGAACCGCCTGAAAGTCGCCGCGGCGATAAGCAACGCCCGCGCGTTTCTCGCCTTCCAAAAGGAATTCGGCAGCTTCGATGCTTATATCCGGCGTTTTGTCGGAGGCAAACCGATTCAAAACCGGCGCAAAACCATGAAAGACCTTCCCGCCGCCTCCCCGGAATCCGACGCTCTGAGCGCGGATTTAAAGGAACGAGGGTTAAGGGCCTGCTCCTGGCCGCCATTTTCGATCGCATGAAGGGCCGGCAGTTCGGACTCAGCCGGAACCATCACTCCGGGTCCCGCGGTTTCCTCCATCCAAAAAAGCGCGAAGTTTTTGCCGAAATGTCATCCACCAATACATAGGCGACGGGGATGACGAAAAGGGTCATGGGCATGGCGAAGGTCAGTCCCCAAGCGAGGGCAAGAGCCATCGGCGCCACGAAAGGCTCCAAACCGCCGAATCCATAGGCTGTGGGAAAAAGTCCGAGCAAGGTGGTGATGGAACTGGCCCAGATGGGCCGCAGTCGGTCGGCCGCGGCCTCCGCCGCAGCCTGGGAGGCGCTCAATCCCTGGACGCGCTTCTCGTTGATGAAATTGACCAGAACAATGGCATTATTGACCACCACACCCGTCATGGCCACGACTCCCAGAAGCGCCATAAAGGATGCGGGCTTGCCGTGGAGAATCAAGGCGTAGGCCACGCCCAAAAGACCGATGGGCACCGTCAGCAGGATGATCAATGGCTGGACATAAGACCTAAAAAGCGCCGCGAGGATGACAAAGTCCAGAAAGAGGGCCACTCCGAAAGCGCGGAAAAGCGACCGCAGCGATTTTTGGGTTTCTTCCTCTTCTCCTCCAAAGATGAGCTCATAGCCCGGATAGGATTTCCCGATGTCGAGGAACTCTTTTTGAAGGCGGCGGTTGGCTTGGCGGGAAGTGAGCTTGGAAATATCCACGCCGGCCGCGATGGAGAGCGCGGGCTTGAAATTATAGCGCTGGAGGAAGGGCGGTCCCTGAACATCCTCCACTTTGGCGACTCTCCCCAGCCGCACCGGTTTGCCTTGCGGATTGAGCACGTCCAAAGACAAGAGCTCCGCCCTGCGCGAGCGCTGCTCGGCCAGAAGCCGGATGCGGACGTCCACCTCCTCTTCCGGCCGGTGGATCTTGGAAACCTCGATGCCGTCCACGGCATAGAAAAGATCCTGGGCGACGCGCGCCGTGTCCAAGCCGGCGAAAGCCGCTTCCCGGTCGTCTAGAAGGAAGCGCCACTGTCTTTTGCCCTCGTCCATAGAATCGCGGATGTCCACAATGCCGGGTATGCGGCTCATTGCGGCCTTGATTTTTTCGCTGATGGAACGATTGATTTCTGGCCGCGGACCGCGCACCCGTACGAAAACCGCCTTTCCCACGGGAGGGCCGGGGTGGATTTCCTCAACGGCGACTCGCACCGCGCCCGCAGGCAGGCCGATTTTTTGCCTCAATTCCAGCAGAATCTCCTTGGTTTTTCGGGAACGCGTGTCTTCCGGGCTCAGGAAAACTCTCGCCTGGGCGTAGTGAGTCCCCTGGCGGCGCGTATCCTCCCATCCCTTGACTCCGACGCGAGCGGTCAAGGCTTCCAACTCCGAGGACGGCAGGGCCAGGATCGCGTCTTCAACTCTGCGAAAAGCCCGGGCGGTCTCGTCCAAGTGCGTCCCGGGAGGCATTTCCAGCTCTATGAAGAATTGATCGATGAGTCCCGGCGGAAATAAGACGAACTGTATCCTCAGCGCGGCAAGGACCGCAGTGAGCGCTAAAAATCCGGCCACAAGCCCGGCAAACTTCACGCGGTGATGCAGCACCCAGCCGATGGCCCCCCGATAGAACTTGACCGCCGCCGCATACCAGCGGGATTGGCCGATTTCCTGCACGGGGCGGCCGTAGTGCATGAGATCAAGCACATGCGACGGAAGTATGAAGAAGGCCTCGAAGGCGCTCGCCACAAAGCACATGCTGACGATGAGCGGGATCATCATGAGGAATTTCCCCATGATGCCGCTCATAAGCGCGAAAGGCAAGAACGCGCAGGTGCTGACCGTGACGGACCCTAGAACAGGAAGGATGACCTCCCGCGTCCCGTCTATGGCGGCCTGGAATGGCTTTTTTCCCAACTCCAAATGGCGGTAGATGTTCTCCGCCACGACGACCGAGTCGTCATCCAGCATGCCCAGCACAATGATAAAAGCCAACAACGACATCAAATTGATGGTGAAACCCAGCGGGACGGCCACCAGCATCGCCGCGGCAAAGGAAATGGGCACGCCCCAGGCCGCTACGACCGCAAGACGCCAATCCAAGAATAGAAAAAGGGCCGCGAGAATCAGGATTCCCCCTTGAAGCAGGTTGCTCGTCATCACGCTCAAGCGCCTCTTGATGAAAAAAGAGAGGTCGTCCGAGATGACAAGCTTCATCCCTCTCTCAGCGAAGCGGGGCGCCTGCTCTTCGCGCAGGCGCTTGACGGCATCCGCCAAGCGGATGACATCGCCCGATTTATGCTTGCTGACCCTGAGCTCGATGGCCGGCATTCCTGCGGCGCGGACGTAGATCCTTTGATCCGCGAATCCTTCCTTCACCCGGGCGAGGTCGCGCACGCGCAGAAATCCTCTTTCGTCGTTTCCACGGACGATGATGGCGCCCACCTCCTCCGCCGTGAAGACCGCGCCTTTGACGCGCACCCAGTTTTCCAAAAGACCGGATTGCACCGTCCCCGCGGAGCGATCGACGTTGCGGTTGCGGATGGCTGCCGCCACCTCCCCCATGCTCAGACGGGTCCTGTCCAACTCGTTGCGATCCACCTCAACGATGATCTCCCTTTTGCGGTCGCCATCAAGCTCCACGCGGGAGACGCCCTCGACGTTTTCAATCATGTCCTTGAGCTCTTCCGCGAACCGGTGCCGGTCGTCGTCGGTTCCCCCCGCCACCGAAAGGCTCAGGAGGGGCCGGTTGGTGGAGGCGGTCAACTCCGTCACCAGCGGTTTTCGAGCCACTGCCGGCAGGTCTTCCACGCGCGAAACGGCCTGGTAGAGGTCTGTCACCACCCGGTCCTTCTCCCTTTCGCCCAAATCCTCATCGAGCCTAAGGACGATGATGGATTGGTTCTCTATGGAATAGGCCTCGACCTTATCGATGCCGGAGAGTCCTTTGAGCTCCTCCTCGATGGGACGGGTGACCAGCGTTTCCACCTCCTCGGGGGCTCCCCCCGGATAGGCGGTGGTGATCGTGACGATATCGAACTTGATGTCGGGAAAGGCCTCGCGGCGCACGCGCAGAGACTGCCAGCCGCCCACCGCGACGACAAAAAACGTGATCAGGTTGGTCAGGACGCGGCGGCGAAGGAAGAACGCGATCACTGCGGGAAAGCCTCCAGAAGAACTCCCAAACAGCGGCGGAGTTCCAGCCGCGCAACGGCCTCATCCATCTCCGCTTCCAAAAGGTTGGCCTGCGCCCTGCGGATGTCCTGCTGAAACCGGATCAAAAGATCGGTGCTCGATCTCCCGCGTCGAAAGTTTTCCTCCTCGGCTCTGAACTTTCTCCGCTCCAGCTCCAGCAGCCGGCGCCCCGCCTCCACGCGGAGGCGGGCCAGACGGAGATTTTCCCGGCCGTCCCTTATCTCCCGAAGCCCCCGGCTCTCGGCTTCCCGCGCCTGCGCCGCCGCGACCTCCAGTTGAAGAAGGTTCTGCCGGCGGGCGAGCCGCTCCCGCGTGGAGGCGAAAGGGAGCGTGAGGCTCAGTCCCGCGGATTTAAGCGAATGACTGAAGGAACCGAGGTCTTGCCAAGATCCTCCGTAGTCTCCGGCCAGCCCGGCCGCGCCGTAAGACAGGCTCAGGCTGAGATCTGGAAGCGTATCCAGTTTTCCCACGCGCAGGTTCCACTCCAAGGCTTCGCGCCTTTTTCGCGCCGATTGGACATCTGGGCGGCTCGACAACGACTTAACATCGGAAGCCTCCAAGTCGTCATCCCGCGGCAAAATCTCCGAAGAGGAGGTCTCGACGCGGAATGGCAAACTCTCTCGATGCATGGCTGCCCATAAGGCGTTTTGCGCCCGCTCCCGTTGGGATTCGGCGATCAAGACCGCGGTTTCCTGAAGCTCCACGGAGGATCGGGCTTGAAGGAGGTCCGACTCTTCGGCCAGACCATAGCGCCTTTTCTCCTCATTTTTGGCCAAAAGAATCTTGGCGTCTTTGACCCCCTCCGTCTTGATCCGGATCTGCTCTTGGGCAAAATGAAGTTCCAGGTAAGCTCTGGCTGCCTTGAGGACGGCATTTTCTTGAACCTGCCTCAGTCGGGCCCGAGCCCCGTCCTCACCGGCTCGGGCGCGCTGCCTGCGGGCCAGGTCGGGCCGGCCCCAGAAGTACCTCAGGAGAGGCTGGCGAAGATCGAGACTGAGCCTGGAGTCCACGCTGGGGTCGAGTACTCTGAAGGTTGCCTGGTTTTTCAGCCTCTCGTTGGTCCACCGGAGCCTGGCTTCCGTCCCGAGAAGCGTATTCTGAACAAACCCCGCTTCCCAATGCTCCAATTGCGCGCGCAAACCCTGGAAAGCCGGGGCCGCCCGGGGCGCCTGATCGTCCGCAACGAAATAGGAGGACTGAAACCTGGGGTCCAAGTTGGACAGAAGAATCGGCTCCTCGAGCGCCGCCAAGATGCTTTCCTTGTGGGCGGCCTCCACCTCCGGGGAGCGGGACAAGGCTTCGCGCACGGCGTTCTGGAATGTGAGCGTTGGAGTGGAGATTTCCTCAGCCCCGAGCCATGGCGGCCGCGAAAGCAAGGCAAGCAGAAGCACGCCGGTTTGAGCCGTCACTTTCTCAGCGCTCCCAACAGCAATTTTGCCCGGAGCTTAATTGCCTCATCCGAAAGAAGGGCGGCTTCCAACTGCATGAGGCTCATCCCCATGGGCCGCTGCGCTCCGGCCGTTTCCAGAAGGCTCACCAGCAGGTTGGGAGCGCCCATGCCTCCCAAAAGAAAAGAAACGGCCAGGGGAGGAGGAACGCGGCGCAGCAGTCCCTCGGACCAGCATTTTTCCAGAAGGGAAAGGATGATGGCCAAGTGACGGTGGACGTTTTGGGCCGCGAACTCGATGGGAGGACGATGACCATGCATGGCCTCGCGGATCAGTAGAAAAAAAACGGGGCGGTTTTGGCGGGCGAATCTGCCCATGACTAAGAGGGCGTTTTCCAACCGTTTGAGCGGAGACCCGTCCCCCGAGGTCTCCAGGCTCAGATGGGCGAAGAACTCTTCATAGATCTCCTGCAGGAGCCGCTTCACGAAAGTTCTCTTGCTGCCGAAATGGTAGTGGAACATTCCCAAGTTCACGCGGGCGCGGCGCGCCACATCGCGGATTTTAAGGCCGGAGAGTCCCGATTCGCGCACCAGGGCGCGCGCGGCCTCCAGAAGTTTTCGGTCGGTGTTGCGGGAAGGTCTCGACATAACTATACACCTGTATATTTATACCTCGGTATAGTAATTTTGTCAATACCCGCCGGCCGCCGGCCGCTGCGCGGCGCGCTTGGGGGTTGCTGGAGGGGCGCGAATTAGCTACATTGCGCAAACAAGGGGCGCGGCATGAAACCTAAATATCTCAGGATGGTTCGGGGCATGAAGAAGGGGACGGAGCGGGATTGGTCGGTTTATATACTTCGCTGCGGGGACGGAACGCTTTACACCGGCATCGCCAAGGACGTCGCGGCGCGGTTAAAACAGCACGGCCGGGGGAAAGGCGCGGCCTACACCCGCACCCGCCTTCCGCTTGCGCTCCTTTATCAGCGGCCCCGCTTAACCAGGTCCCAAGCTCTGGTGCGGGAAATTAAAATCAAGCGCTTGCCGCGCACCGCCAAGGAAAAACTGATCAACAAATCATCACCCAAACCGGCCTCTTTTACGCCGCCGCGCGGCGATAGGGCAAATACGCCGGCTCCCACTGCTCCACATTCCCGGATCCTCCGACCTGCCGCGACGCGGCGCGCGCAAGCTCCAGCGAAATTTTCCTGATGCCTGATATAGGCGGCAAAAGAATTCCCCGGTTTAAATCCTCGATCTTGGTCAACCCAGCCAAGGTTTCGGCGGCTTCCAAAAAAACCTGTTGCGTGACCCTTTTTGCGCCTGTCGAGGCGATTCCCAATCCTACTCCCGGAAAAATATAAACGTTGTTGCATTGGCACGTTCCAGGAAAAGGGCTTCCCGTGGCGATCAACGCGCGGCCTTGAGTCGCCCGCCGGATCGCATCCGGCGTGCACTCCGACCTGTCCGTGGGATTGGAAAGAGACAGCACGACGGGCCGCTCGGCGAGGTTTTCCAGAATGGCGCCGGTGAAAAGCCCGGCTTGGCCGGAGGCGCCGATGAGAACGGTCGGACGCACGCTTCGGACCACCGCCTCCAAGGACATTTGGGGCGCGACGCGGGCAAATTGCCGCTTGTGGGGCGCCAACGTATCGGGGTCCCGGTCTTGGGTGATTAAGCCGCGCGAATCCACCAGCCAGAGATTGGCCGTGGCCTCGCGCTTAGACAAACCCGCGTCCATCTGCGCCGCGACAACAAGGTCCGATATGCCGGCGCCGGCGCTGCCCGCGCCGGCGACGACGAAGCGCTCGTCTTTGAGGCTTCGTCCGGTCAAGCGCTCGGAAGCCAACACGACGGCCAGGGCGACCGCCGCGGTCCCCTGGATGTCGTCGTTGAAGCAAACGACGCGCTCCTGGTAGCGTTGCAGCAGCCGGAAAGAGTTTTCGTCGGCGAAATCCTCAAATTGAATCAGCGCGGAGGGAAATACTTCCCGGGTCGCTTCAACGAATTCCTCCACCAGGGCGTCGTAGGTTTGTCCCCGCTCGCGGGGCTGGGGCAGGCCGAGGTAGAGCGAATCCCCTCGCAAATCCGGGTTGTCGGTTCCCACATCCAGGCAGACCGGCAGAATCTGCGTCGGATGGATTCCCCCGGCCGCGACGTACAAAGCCAACTTGCCGATGGGAATTCCCATGCCGTTGGCTCCGAGGTCGCCCAAGCCCAGAATGCGCTCACCGTCGGTCACCACCACCACGCGCACGTCCCTGAGCGGCCAGTTGGAGAGCACGCGGCCAACCCGGCCCAGGTCATGCGGGGTCAGATAGATGCCGCGCGCCCGGCGATAGATATGACCGAATTTGCGGCACGCCAGCCCCACCGTGGGAGTGTAGACGATGGGAAGCATCTGCTCAAAATGGTCCGAGAGGACTCGATAGAACAAGGTCTCGTTTCGATCCATAACATCCATCAGGTAAAGGTAGCGCGATAAATCGTTGGGTTGTCGGGCGTAATTTTCCAGGATGCGCGCCACCTGCTGCTCGATGTTCATCACTCGGGGAGGAATCAGGCCGCGAAGGCCGAACTTGTCCCGCTCCGATTCCGTGAAAGCCGTTCCCTTGTTGAAAATCGGGTGGCGCACTAGTTGTTCGCCCGAGAGCTCGCACAGGAGATAATTTTCTCCCTTGGAGTCTTTCATCACGCGACCTTGCGGAAAACGGCGGCCTTCAGCTTGTTGGGTTTCCATAACGCATGCACCGGCGGCAAGAAAATTGTAGCAAGTTCTTGCCCATCAGAGCACAAGAGCGGGCGATATATTTAGGTAAAATATGCAAAGGGCATATCTCAGGAGGTTGAACATGGCGAACTTGGCGTTGCCCCGGAGAAGGACCATCGGCCCCTTAAGCGTCATCGAGGTCGCCGCCGGCCCGGAGGCTCCGGCCGATCGCAGAGCTCCCGGCACTTGGACCGCCGGTGGCGAGGCTCCGGTCATCGTGTGCTTCCACGGTTACGGCGCCGATGCATCAGACTTGGCCCCCTTGGCCGAGGAAGTCCCCGTGAGCCGGCCCGTGAGGTGGATATTTCCAGATGCGCCCTTCAAGCTCGGCCCATTTATCCCGGGGCGCATGTGGTTTCCGGTGGACGAGGAAACGCTCCGGCAAAGCCAGGTTTTGGGCAAGCCCTGGGACCTTTCCGGCGTCAGGCCCGCCGGTCTTGACGAAGCCCAAAAGCTGGCCGGGGAATTTCTGGACTCTCTGGAAACGGCTCCCAACCGTCTGGCGCTCGGCGGCTTCAGTCAAGGCTCCATGTTGGCGGTGGAGCTCACGCTCCGCGCCCCCGAGCCGCCCTTGGGCCTATTCATCCTTTCCGGGAACCTGGTCGACGAACCGTCCATGAAGGAGCTTGCCCCGGCCCGGGCCGGCACCCCGTTTTTCCAGTCGCACGGCCGAATGGATCCACTGCTTGGTTATGAGGGGGCTCAAAAACTTGAAGCCGCTCTCAAAGCCGCGGGCCTAGTAGGCGAGCTCTACGCCTTCGCGGGAGGCCACGCCGTGCCCGCCGAGGCGGCCCTCCGCCTGGGCCGTTTTCTAGACGGCCTTTTCGGCGCTTTCCACTGAGCAACGGACAAATTGTTGTACAATGACTTTTTAATAATTTTACACGGAGGTCTTATTATGGAGAACGTCGCAGAGCCGGCCAAGCTTTTGGAGTTGATCCAAAAAAGCAAGAAAGAGGCTGAAAAATATAAAGCCCAATTACCTCAGGCCTTTTCCGCAGTCGTGGAGGCTATCACATCCAGCATTGAAAATGCGAAGCGAAAGGATAATTCGGACGCCTATCGCAGCTTGACCGGGTTTTTGAGGGACGCCAAGGCCGAAATGCGCGAGTGCATCCAAGAGCTGACTAGGGAGAGCATGCTTGAGATCATCCAGAAGCTCGAATCCGGCCAAGGGCTGGGCGGGGAGGACATCGATCTCGTCAGGCTCTGGATCGTCGGCGACGCGGATTCTTATCTCCGGGCCGAAAACAACTACAAGGATTGGATTCGGGAGCTTGACCGGATTGAGGGCGATATCTCCGCCGTAAAAAACCAGCAGATCGAGGCCAAAAATTTCTCCCGTCTACAGGCCTTGCTGACCGACATGGACCGTACCGCTCAGAACGTATTCATGTACTTGAGCGAGCGCGAACGGGTGGCGCGCTTCGAGCAGGCCACCAA
>JACQRQ010000247.1 GCA_016206405.1 Elusimicrobiota bacterium
CCGGCAGGGAGCCGGGCTGTCCCGTGCACACCGGGCAGACGTTGGAGTTGGCCGCGGCGCCGAAGCTCCTGGCCGGGCAGGCGCAAAAAAGCTTGCTTTCGGTCCCCAGTTGAATGTGGACCTCCAGACCGATGACCGTCTCAAATATCTCTGGGCTCATCTTGCTCTTTGACGGAGCCTTTTATGCAGTCAAGCAATTGGTGGTCGCTCGGATAGCGCACCAGCTCGCGCGCCTTGGAGACGGCGCTCCAGCGCACGTCCAAAATTTCGGCTTCGTCGGGGTCTCCCACCCGCCAGCCCGAGCGCATCAAAAACCACTGCACCTTCTTGCGGACCCTGCGCCCCTGCCTCTGGAAAGCGTAGTTCACTTCCGATAGGGGCCGCAAGATGTGGCAGCGGTAGCCCGTCTCCTCCTCCACCTCGCGCAGGGCCGCCTGGCGGGGAGTCTCTCCCGGCTCGACGTGCCCTTTGGGAAACGTCCACACCTTCTCGCCCCGCAGGTTGCGCACCAGCACGAGCAGAACGCGGCGCTCGTCCAAGACCACGCCGCCGGCCGAAAACTCCTCGGCGGGGGCGCCTACGCCATCGCCGGCTTTCTTGGTTTCCACGGAGCCTCCTTCTCGTAGTTGCGCGCGATCTTAAGGAGATCGCGCTCGCAAAAAGGCTTCCCCATGAGCTGCACGCCGACCGGCAGGCCTTCGCCGGGGCAAGGCAGGGAAATCCCGCAATGGCCCGCCATGTTGCAGGGGATGGTGAAAACGTCGCCCAGGTACATCTGCAGGGGATCGCCCTCCTTCTCCCCCAGGCGGAAAGCCGGAGTGGGAGCGGTGGGGGTCAATATCGCGTCCACCTGCTTAAAAACTTCCTCGAACTCCCGGACTAAAAGCGTGCGCACCCTCTGGGCCTTGCCGTAATAGGCTTCGTAGTAGCCCGCACTCAGGGCATGGGTCCCCAGCATGATCCGCCGTTTGACCTCCGAACCGAAGCCCCCGCCACGGCTTTTCATGTAGTCCTCGAGCAAATCACGGGTGGCGGCGGCCGGAGCTCCGCGCCGGTTGGTGCTGAAGCCGTAGCGCACGCCGTCGAAACGCGCCAGGTTGGCGCTGGCCTCGCTGGGAGCGATGACGTAGTAGATCGCCACGCCGTAAGAGGTATGCGGCAGCGACACGTCTTGAATCTTCATGCCCAACTTCTCAAAAACCTGGATGGCGGCCTGGACGCCTTTTTCCACCTCGGGCGCGAGCCCCTCGATGAAATACTCTTTGGGAAGCCCGATCTTCATGCCCCTCACGCCCTCTTCCAAAAAATTCAAATCGGGTTCCATCGGTCTTTTTGAGCAGGTGGAATCTTTGGGATCGTGGCCGGCAATGACCGAAAGCGCCAGCGCGCAATCCTCGACCGTCAGGCCGAAGGGCCCGATCTGATCGAGCGAGGACGCGAAAGCCACCAGCCCGTAGCGCGACACCCGGCCGTAAGTGGGTTTAAGCCCCGCCACGCCGCAGAAAGCCGCCGGCTGGCGGATGGAGCCGCCCGTGTCGGAGCCCAGGGCCAGGGGAACCATCCGCGCGGCGACCGCCGCGGCCGAGCCGCCGCTGGAGCCGCCCGGCACGCGCTCCAAATCCCAGGGGTTGCGCGTCGGAAAAAAAGCGGAATGTTCCGTGGAGGAGCCCATGGCGAACTCATCGAGATTGGTCTTGCCCACGATGACGGCGCCTTCCGCGCGCAGCTTCTCCACCACGGCGGCGTCGTACGGCGCTTTAAATCCCTCCAAAATCTTCGAGCCGCAAGTCGCCGGTTGGCCCTCCACCAAAATATTGTCCTTGACCGCGACGGGAACTCCGGCCAGCCGTCCCGCCGGCCGGCCTGAGGCGACTCGCGCGTCGACGCCTCGCGCGCAGGCGAAGGCTTCCTCCTCCATCAAGCTCAAGAAGGCCTTGACCTTGGGATCTATGCGGCGGATGCGGGCGAAAGCCTCCGCGGCGACGGCCTCCGCTTTCAGACGGCCCGCGTTCACCGCCGCGGAGATGCCGGCGGCGCTCCAATCTTCGGACTCAACGCTCATTCCACCACCTTCTTGACCTTAAAAAACGGCCCTTCCTTGTCCGGGGCGTTGTCCAACAGCGCGGCGGCGCCGGGGAAAAGGCGGACGGCATCCTCGCGGAAAACGTCCTCGTCCCCCAGCACGCTGGCGGTCGGGTCCACGCGGCTGGTGTCCAGCCCCTTTATTTTCTCCACGTAGTCGAGGATCTGTCCCAGCTCTTTTCCGAAGCGCGCTTTTTCCGCCGCTGAAATCTCCAGCCGGGCCAGAATCGCGACGTGCTCGATTTCCGTCTCAGACAGCGCCATTTTAGGCCGCCTCCAGATTGGCAAAGCGCACGAGAAATTTCTTCGCCATGCCTTGATCAAAAAATACGGTCACCTTCATGGCCTCCCCCGAGCCGCTCTTGGAGATGACGCGCCCAAAACCGAACTCCGCGTGTTTGACCCGCTTTCCGATCCGGAATTGAGGGGGCCCCGAAGGTCCGCCGCCGGCCTGCGCGGAAACCGGCTCCAGATAGGCGCCGGCGGACGGCTTGGCGCCCGGCGGGGGCGGAAAAGGCTTGCGGCTTCGCGGCCTGTTTTCCGCGGGATCGAGAAAACCGGCTTCCAGAATAAAGCGCGAGGGCAGGTTGGAGTACGCCTGGCCGAAGATGCGCCGCGTGGCGGCGTAGGTAAGAAAAAGCTCCTCTTTGGCCCGCGTCATGCCCACATAACACAAGCGCCTTTCCTCCTCCAGGTCCTCCTCGGAGGCCGCGCCCGCGCCGATGGGGAAGAGGCCTTCTTCCAAACCGGTCAAATACACCGCCGGAAACTCCAAGCCCTTGGCCAAATGGATGGTCATGAGCGTCACGCAGGCCCTTTCGTCGTCGTATTCGTCGGAAGGCGTCATTAGGGACACGTTCTCCAGGTATTGGCCCAAAGACGGAGGCGTTTCCTTGGAAGTCCAGCGCTCCTCAAACTCCCTGACGCCGTTGACCAGCTCCTGCAGGTTTCCAAGCCGGGCCGCCTGCTCGGGGTCTTCCTCGGCCTCCTGCTCCAGAGCGTCCCAATAGCCGGAACGCTTTAAAATCCGTTCCATGAGCTGCGCGGCGCTCAAAGCGTCGAGCTCGGAGCGCAGACCCTCGATGACGCCCACCAGCTCGCGCGCCGCGCGCGCGGCCCCGGGAGTGAGATGGGCGCAGACTCCATTTTCCTGGCAGAGGGCCTCGTAGAGCGTCATGGACTTCGTTTCGGCCGATTTTTCGAGCGCCTGCTGGCTGGTTTTCCCGATGCCGCGGGAGGGCGCGTTCAAGATGCGGGCCAAGCTCACGGAATCCGACGGGTTTAAAACCACCCGCGCGTAGGCCAGGGCGTCCTTGATTTCCTTACGCTCGTAAAAGCGGATCGCGCCGTAAATTCGGTACGGGATTTGGGCATGGCTCAAGGCTTCCTCAAAGGACCGGCTCTGGGCGTTGGTGCGGTAAAAAATGGCGATTTCCCTGAGGCTTCGGCCGCGCTCCAACTGCTGCGATATCGCGCGGACGATGGCGTAAGCCTCCTCCGTCTCGTCGCGAAGCTCCCGCACCGTGACCGGCGCGCCGGCCGCCTTCTGAGTCCAGAGATTTTTGGGCTTGCGGTAGCGGTTATGGACGATGACGCGGTTGGCCGCCTCCAGGATGTTGGGCGTCGAGCGGTAATTTTCCTCCAGCGCGACGATCCGGGCGTCGCTGAAATCCCGGTCGAACTCCATGATGTTGCGGATGTCGGCGCCCCGCCATTGATAGATCGACTGGTCCATGTCGCCGACGGCGCATAAATTCTTGTGCTTGGAGGAGAGGGATTTGGTCAGCACGTACTGGGAGTGATTGGTGTCCTGGTACTCGTCGACCAAAACGTGCAGAAAAAGCTCCTGATAATAATCCCGGACCGCCGGATAATCCCGCAGCAGAAAAACGGTCTTGATCAGCAGATCGCCGAAATCAAGGGCGGCGGCCCGATCCAGCCGCTCCTGGTATTTTTTGTAAACCTGGGCGACCGTTTGCCGGAAAGGGTCCTGGGCCGTCATGGCGTGGATGGCGTAGGAATCCGCGTCCAAAAGGTCGTCTTTGGCGCGGGAGATGAGGTTGACGAAGAGGCTGGCCTTGTTTTTATGCGGCTCGAAAGCGGCGTCCTTGAGGATGGAGGACACCAGTTTCTTTTGGTCGTCCTGATCGTAAATGGTGAAATAGCGGCTGAGCTTTAAAAGCGGGGCGTGCTGCCTTAAAAACCGGCATCCCAGAGAGTGGAAAGTGTGAATCCAAACGTCCTGCCCGCTTCCGGGCGACAAGACGCTCAAACGGCGGCGCATTTCCTGGGCCGCCTTGTTGGTGAAAGTCACCGCTAAAATACGGCCGGGGGCCACGCCGCTCTCCAAAAGCCGGGCGATCCGGTGCGTGATGACGCGCGTTTTGCCGGTCCCGGCGCCCGCCACGACCAACAGCGGGCCGCCCTCGTGTTCCGCGGCCTGTTTTTGCTGCGGGTTTAAATCCGGCGTATAAGGCAAGCTCATAGCAATGAAAGTTGGAGGGCGGCTTCAAAATGGTCCGTATGCGGGAACAAATCGAACGCTTCAATCTTATCCATTTTATAACATTGACTAAGGGCTTTCAAATCCGCCGGCAAAAGCTTGGGATTGCAGGAAACATAGATTATAAATCGGGGACGGATGGCCAAAAGGGCCTTTAAAACCCCGGGATGAAGGCCCGAGCGCGGCGGGTCGACCACCGCCGTCCAGTCTTGGCCGCCGCCCGCCGGTTGCCCGGGAAACAGGCGGGAAATGCTCCCGAAATTCAAAAAAGCCTCCGCCTTTTCGGCATAAAATTCCGCGTTGGCGATGCCATTGAGGAGCGCGTTGCGCCGGGCGTCGGCGACCGCGTCCGGGTGGATTTCCACCCCGACGACTTTTTCCACGGAGCGCGCCAGCGTCAGGCTGATTCCCCCGCCGCCGCAATAAAGGTCCAGCACCCGCCGCGCCGCCGAATCCTCAACCCAACCGCGCAAAACGGCGTAGAGCTCCTGCGCGCCGCGGCTGTTGGTCTGAAAAAAAGAGTGCGGCGAAATCCTAAAAACCAAATCCCCCATCCGCTCCTCGATATAGCCCGGCCCGGAAAGCGTTTTGAGCGTGTCGGAAACGGCCGTGTCGGCCAGTTTGGCGTTTTCGCCCCACAATACCGTCGCCCCCGGACAAGCCTTCAGAGCCGCCTCAACGAAGCTCTTTTGGAGGCCCTCCACGGCCTCCGGGCTCAACCCGCCCCCAGACACCAAAATCACCATCATTTGCCCCGTGTTTTTGCCTTCGCGCAGAACCAGGTGCCTTAAAAAGCCGTTATGCGTCTTTGAGTCGTAAGCCGGCAGCCCCTCCCGGCCCGCCCAGGCCCGCACCGCCTCCAGCAGCGCGCCCGCGCGGGGAGAAAAAATGCGGCACTCCCGCATGTTGAGCGTGAAATCCCACCTTTTTCTTTTCTTGAAGCCCAGGACCAAACCG
>JACQRQ010000242.1 GCA_016206405.1 Elusimicrobiota bacterium
CACGGAATGCAGAACATCGGCTTTTTGTTTTGCCTGGACGGATGGCTCACGGAGCGGCTGAAGCTCGACGGCGCGGAGTTGAAGGAGGCCCGCAGCCGCCACCTTGAATTCTTCAACACCCATCCGGTCATGTCCGGCATGGTCCTTGGCGTCACCTGCGCTTTCGAAGAAAACCGGAAGGCGCCCCAAGCCATTAAGAGGGCTCTGAGCTCTTCTTTGGCGGCCATCGGCGACCGGGCTTTCGGCAGCATCTTAAGGCCCCTGGGCGCGGCGATCAGCTTGAGCCTCTGCGCCCTCGCCTCCGGCTGGCCGCTTCCCTGCCTGGCCTGGCTGCTGGGGACCTCCTACCTTTGCCTGTACAACTGGCCCGCCTTGCGCATCCGCTGGAACGGCATCGCCATGGGCTACGGGCTTCAGGAAAAAATCGTGACGACCCTCAGCGAAAAGGGGTGGCAGCGGAAAATGGAACTCGCCCGCCGGTTCGGCTTCGCGGTCTCGATTCTTCTGGTCATGGGTTTTGCCTGGATGACCCGGCGCGGCGACTTCGCGAAGCCGCTTTTCTTCGTGGCGGCCTTATTTGTCTTAAAGCGCTACTACTGGTCGGCCGCCAGAATTCACGCAGCCGCCATCATGGTGGCCATCCTGTTGGGGCTTGGCGGTTATTTTTGAGGCGCAGCGCATGATCAAAGAGGAATTCGCCGTCACCAATCGCCTGGGGCTGCATGCCAGGCCGGCGGCGCTTTTGGTCCAGACTGCCAGCAAATTCAAGGCCAAGATCGATATCCGAAAAGAGGAGCAGGTCGTCAACGGAAAAAGCGTCATGGGGCTTCTCATGCTGGCCGCGGAAAACGGCAGCCGGCTGGTCATCTCCTGCGACGGCGAGGATGAAAAAGAGGCGATGAACTCCATCCGCTCGCTGTTTGCGAACAAATTCGAGGAAGATTAATGCTGATCATTAAAGGAATCGCGGCCAGCCCGAATATCGCCATCGGCCCCGCCTTCGTGGTGGAAGACGAAGAGATCGTCATCAACCAGTTGGAAATACCCAAGACCAAGATTCGCATGGAAATCCAGCGCTTCAAGCGCGCCCTTGAAAAAACAAACCGGGATCTGGATCGCACCGAACACAGGGCCCTCAAAACGCTTGGAAAAGCGCATGCCAAGCTGATCGAAACCCACCGCTTGATATTGAGCGACCCCCTCATCACCAAAGAAGTCCTCCGGCGAATCCAATCGGAGCGGGTGAACGCCGAATTCGCCCTGTCGGAAGCCCTGGAGGCCGTCAACCAGGCTTTTGAAAAAATCGAAGACGAATTCTTCCGCGAACGCCGCCACGACGTTTTTGACGTCGGAAAACGGCTGCTGAGCCACCTGATGCGGCGCGGAAAAAAACCGCTCTCAGCCGTCGAAGTGCCCTCTATCGTCGTCGCTCACAACCTTCTGCCCTCCGATACCCTGCAGCTCAAGGACGCCCGCGCCCTGGGATTTGCCACGGATCTGGGCGGGAAATCGAGCCACACGGCCATTCTCGCTCAAAGCCTCGAGCTTCCGGCCGTCGTGGGCCTCTCCGACGTGTCCCAGCGCCTGAAAACCGGCGACACATTGATCGTGGACGGAGAGCAAGGGCTGATTATCCTCTATCCCACTCCGGAAGTGATAGAAAAATACGTCCAAATGCAGGCGCAATTGCAGCTTCAAGACAAAGCCTTGGAAAACCTCAAGGGGCTTGAGGCCGTGACTCGCGACGGCAAGTCGATTCAGCTCATGACCAATCTCGACGCTCCCGAGGAGCTTAAATCCATCGCAGCGCTCAACACGGACGGCATCGGGCTTTTCCGGACGGAATACCTTTTTTCCAACCGCACCACCCCCCCCTCGGAAAAAGAGCAGCACGAAGCCTACCTCCGGGTGTTCAAAACCATGACCCCAAAGCCGGTCATTTTCCGCACCGCCGACATCGGCGGGGACCGCATCACCGACCTTGGGTTCGAGGAACACAGCTCCGAAAGCAATCCTTTCATGGGACTGCGCGGCATACGGCTGTTCCTGCACTACCCGGAACTGTTCAAAGTTCAACTTCGCGCCATTTTAAAAACGGCCCTTCAAGGCGACGTTCGCATTTTGCTGCCGATGATATCCTCCATTGAGGAACTCATCAGCGCGAAAAAGATCCTAAAAACCACTATGGATGAGCTTGCCCAGGAAGGCGTCCCTCCCGTCAAAAAAATTGAGCTGGGCATCATGGTGGAAATTCCCTCGGTCGCGATGGCCTTGGACACGTTTCTTGACGAGGTGGATTTCATTTCGATAGGAACCAATGACCTCATCCAATATCTTTTGGCGGTCGACCGCCTCAACGAGAACGTCGCGTATCTTTACGATCCGTTTCATCCGGCGGTGGTCCGCACGCTCTATCAAATCGTGGAAACGGCGCACACCAAGGAAAAGCCGGTTGGAATTTGCGGCGAGATGCCTTCCGACCCCAAAACCACGAAACTCCTCGTCGGCCTCGGGGTCGACAGCCTTTCGGTCACGCCGCGAATGTTCCTGCGCATCAAAAGAAACCTGCGCTCTCTTTCCTTTCAAGAGGCCACCAAAGCGGTCAAGCAGGCGCTGCTGCTGACCGACTCCGCTTCCATCCGCAAGCTGCTCATCACCTAAGCCATGCATATCCGCAACTTTTCCATCATCGCCCACATCGACCACGGCAAAAGCACGCTGGCCGACCGGCTGCTGGAATCGACCCACACCATCGCCAAGCGCGATATGCGGGAACAAGTCATGGATCAGATGGATCTGGAAAGGGAGCGGGGCATCACCATCAAAGCGAAAACGATCCGCATGCTCTACCGGGCGAAGGACGGCAAACAATATATCTTAAATCTCATCGATACCCCCGGCCACGTGGATTTCACTTACGAGGTTTCCCGCGCCCTGGCCGCCTGCGAGGGGGCCATTTTGGTGGTGGACAGCTCGCAGGGCCTGGAAGCCCAAACCTTGGCCAACACGCATCTGGCCCAACAGCTCTCCCTATGCCTGATCCCGGTGCTCAACAAAATCGACCTTCCCCAAGCCGACATCGAAGGCAACAGCCAGCAGCTCAAGCAGTTTCTCAAGCTCGACACTCCCCCGATTTTGGCCTCGGCCAAAGACGGCCGCGGCACCGAGGAAATATTAGAGGCCATCGTGGCGAAGGTCCCTCCGCCCAAACGGGACACCGAGGCTCCGCTGGCCGCTTTAATCTTCGACTCGTTTTACGACCCCTACCGCGGCGTCATCATTACGCTGCGCGTGTTTGAGGGAACGCTGCGGCAGAATATGAAAATTCAATTTTTTTCCACGCAGCACAAGACGGAGGCCGAGGAGGTGGGCTATCTGACTCCCCTCCGCGTCAAAACGGACGCCCTTTCGGCCGGAGAGGTCGGCTACCTGATCACCGGCATCAAAGACATCCACCATATCCGGGTCGGCGACACGATCGCGGAGCAAGCCCGGCCGCTCAAAAACGCCTTGCCTGGCTACAAGGAGGCCAAGCCCGTCGTTTTCGCGGGTTTTTTCCCCACCTCGCCGTCCGATTACGAGAACTTCAAAAACGCCATCGAGAAGCTTCATCTCTCGGACTCCTCCTTCCAATTTCAAGTCGAATCCTCCTCCGCCCTGGGTTTCGGCTACCGCCTGGGATTTTTGGGGCTGCTGCACATGGAAATCGTCAAAGAGCGCCTGGAAAGGGAATTCGGCCTGGATTTGATCGCCACTACGCCCAACGTGGAATATGAGGCCAAGACAATTAAATCTAAAGACTGGTTTCATTTGGATAATCCCGCCGATTTTCCCGAATCCGGCGAATTGCATGAAGTGAGGGAGCCGTATGTGCTGGCCACAATCGTCACGCCGGTGCAGTTTATGGAAGCGGTCTTAAACCTCCTCAAGGATCGCCGCGGCGAGTATCGCTCCATTGAACATATCCCCGGCAACCGGGTCATCACGCAATACGAGCTGCCCCTTTCCGAGATTGTCCTCGATTTTTATGATAAACTTAAGTCCGTCTCCAAAGGCTATGCCTCCTTCGATTACGAGCCTTCCGGCTTCAAAGCGGCCGACGTAGTCAAGCTGGAAATTCTTATTCATGGAGATCCCGTGGACGCGCTCTCGTTGATCACCTTTCGCGGCAAGGCCTATCAGAAAGGAAGGGCTCTGGCCGAGAAGCTCAAGGAGCTCATTCCGAGGCAGATGTTCGAGGTGGCCATCCAAGCGCGGGTCCAGGGAAAGGTCATCGCCCGGGAAACCATCCCCGCGATACGCAAGGACGTGATCGCCAAATGTTACGGCGGCGATATTACGCGCAAACGGAAACTGCTGGAAAAACAGAAAGAGGGCAAGAAAAAAATGAAGCAGATCGGCCGGGTTGAAATTCCTCAGAGCGCTTTTCTGGCGGCGCTTAAAATCACGGAGTAACCGGCGCGCAAAAAATGGAAGAACGCTTATTTTGGGTCGGGCTTGGCATGGGATTTTATGCGGCGCTCGTCCGCATATCCCTGAAAAGAGAAAGCTGGAGAACGCGGCTGTGGGCCGGCGTCTGGCACTCCATGTTTTGGGCCGGAACGGGCTTCGCCCTGGTGATGATCATCACGATGAGCTTGGACAGCCGGGGGAACATCCCCATGCAAAGCATCAGCGCCCTCAATCACCGCAGCCTGTTGTACGGGTGCGTCGCCGCCGCGGCGGGCGCCGTTTGGGGTTTTTACCGCATCTACGCGCAGGGAGCCGAACTCGAGGAAAGGGAGACGATGCTGAGCAATGATCTGGAATGGGCGGACACTTTCTTCTCCGCCGTGCTCCTGGCCTCGTTTCTGATGTATTTCGTTCTGCAGGCCTTTAAAATCCCCTCCGGTTCCATGCGCGCCACTCTCTTGGAAGGCGATCATCTCTTCGTCAATAAATTCATTTACGGCATCCGCATTCCGATGACGAGCACCCGGCTGGCGCGCTGGAAAAAAGTCGAGCGCGGCGACGTCGTCGTTTTCCGCTTCCCCACCGACGATACCGAGGAAGTGCACTGCGGCAACAAGCAATACGGCAAAGATTTCATCAAGCGGGCCGTCGGCCTGCCCGGCGACAAAGTGGAAGTCAAGAACGGGGTCGTCTTCGTCAACGACAAGCCTCTGCTGCACGAAGCCTATGTTCAGACCGTCGACGCGCAGCGCCAGCCCGCCTCCCCCGTCCGCCTCGATCCCGACAGATACCAAAATTTATGGCAGGATCATCAACTCGACCAAACCTTGGGCGACGCCACCCGCGATTATTTCGGCCCGGTGAAGCTGCCTGCGGACGAATATTTCGTCATGGGAGACAACCGCGACCGCTCCTGCGATTCCCGCTTTTGGGGGCCCGTCTCCGACCGGTTTTTGAAGGGCAAGGCCTGGTTCATTTATTGGCCTCCGGACCGCATCAAAGGGGTGGAATGACGGCAAAATTGTCGAGCCCTCTTATCCTTGGGATATTTTTGGCCGCATCGCCCGCGGCCGCGGGAGGCTCCCCGGCTCTGGTCGCGACCTACTCCGGCATCATCAGCCCGATCACGGCGGAATTTTTGGGAGACGCGGTGCGCAAAGCCAACCGGGAAAATTTCGCGGCGCTCATCATCCAATTGGACACCCCGGGAGGCCTGGACACCTCCATGCGCGTGATCGTCAAGGACATCTTGAACTCCGAAACGCCCGTGATCGTCTACGTCAGCCCCTCCGGCGCCAGGGCCGCCTCCGCGGGGGTATTCATCACGATGGCCGCTCAGGTGGCCGCCATGGCGCCCGGCACCAATATCGGCGCCGCCCATCCCGTCATGCTCGGAGGAGGCCCGCCGTCTTTCCCTGGCAAAAAGGAGGAAAAGGCGGCGCAGCAGCCCATCGAAGAAAAAGCGGTCAACGACGCGGCCGCTTATTTAAAATCCATCGCCAGGCGCAGAAGCCGCAACGAGCAATGGGCGGAGAAAGCCGTGACCCAAAGCATTTCCATCCCGGTGGAGGAGGCGGTGGATAAAAAAATCGTCGATTTTAAGGCGGAAAATATGGAAGACCTCATCGGCCGCCTCAACGCTCCGCCGTGGGAGCTGCGCATCGAAAACTCGCGCCTAGTTTACATGGAGATGAGCGAAAGGCAGAAACTTCTGGCCACCATCAGCGATCCCAACATCGCGCTCCTGCTCATGAGCCTGGGCGCCGCCGGACTCTTTATCGAGCTGTACAACCCCGGCCTTATCCTGCCGGGCATCGCGGGCGGCATCAGCCTCATTTTGGCGCTCTACTCCTTTCAGACTCTTTCCGCAAACTACGCCGGCATCTTATTAATCCTGCTCGGCTTCCTGCTTTTCTTTTCGGAAATATTCGTGCCGAGCTTCGGGCTGTTGACGGCGGGCGGGGTGATATCAAATCTTCTGGGCGTGCTTATGCTCTTCAATAAGCAGCCTGCGAGCGGCATTTCCATTTCCTGGAGCGTGGTGGCCGGCAATTTGGCCGGGATGGTCGCCCTCACTTCCACCGTCGCTTTTTTTGCCTACAGGGCCCTGCGCAAAAAACCGGCGACCGGACTCGATGCCATGATCGGCGGCGAGGCGACGGCCCAGACGCCCCTTCAACCGGCGGGCACCGTCCTGATGGGAGGGGAGTTATGGAACGCTCTCAGCCTGGAGGGCGAAATCCCCCTAGGCGCCGTGGTTGAAGTCGCCGAGATCAAAGACTTAGTGCTTAAAGTCCGCCGTAAATCCTGAATTTATTTCCCGCATCCTCCCAACTCATCCATAATGAAGGCCCTTTGGGCCTAATTCATGGTAGGCCTTTTAACCCCGCTCCTTTAGGACCAAAGCCTCTATCGAGCCGGAGCAGCCTTTGATAATGTCTAAGCCATGAGAAAGTCGGGACTCTTTTTCCTGAGCGCGTGCTTGGCCGCCCGCCTGGCCTGCCCGGGCCTCGCGCGGGCCGCCCAACCGCCGAGGCAGTTGCTTCAATTGGAGGACGTTTCTCCCGAAGGCTCCGCCCCGGAACAGGCCAAATCCAAGATGGATTTCGCCTGGGAAAACGCGGCGGAGGGGGCCTCGGCGACGTCCGTTTTTGTGGGGGCTTCCTCAAAAACCATCACTCCGGCCACCGGCGGCAAACCCTGGGAGGGGCTCTATTTCGCGGGCTACACCCGGCTGGAAAGCCCTAAAAACTGGTACAAATGGCTTTTCCGGGGCCTGCGGCGGGACCCGGTTTTTTACAACCATCCCGAAGGAGTCCATGACGATCTCTACGCTAGAGCCTTGGTGATCAAGGCCGGCAAAACAAAGATCGCCGTGGTCACTCTGGACGCCGTGGGTTTTCTTTATCCCGATACCCGCGTCATCCGCGACCGGGTCGCCGACCTGGGCTACGACTTGGTCATCGTGCAGGCCACGCATAATCACTCCGGCCCCGACACCATCGGTCTTTGGGGGCCCATGCGCACCCATGCGGCGCCCATCGCGGCCATCGAATACCTGTTCGGATTTTCTCCAATTCACAGCAAGAGCGGCCGCAATCCCAGGTTCATGGAACTCGTCTACAGTCAGGCGGCCTCCGCCATCCGGGAAGCGGACCAAAAAGCCCAAGCCTCGGATTTGATTTTCGCGCAAGCCACAGTGCCGGATTTCAACGGCAAAAGCATCATCGAGGATCGCCGCAGTCCCGAGGTTTTTGATCGGCGCCTGCATGTGCTCAGAGCCCAAAGTCCCTCAGGCGAGTCCATCGCCACTATGGTCAACTTGGGCGTTCACCCGGAACTTTTTTGGAGCAAAATCACCCAAATCAGCGCGGATATTTCCGGACAAATCGCCTCGTCCATCGAGCAAAAGGGGGGCGGCATCGGGCTGCACGCCAACGGCGCCATCGGCGCCCTTATCGCCCCCGGCGACCTTTACGGCTACGATGACAAAAACAAAAAAATGCCTCTTTCGGAGGAGCTCGCCCTGCGCTGGAAGGGCATACAAAAAATCGGCGAGTTGGTGAGCGCAGGCGCCCTTGCTTCGACCCTGGACCAAAAACCGGCGCCCGTCGCCGCCATGGACGTCCGGGTGAGGAAAATTTTTATTCCTTTGGACAACCTGCTTTTGGACCGCCTATCGAAAAAAGGCGTCTTTGAGCGGGAGCGCTACGCCGACGGAATTCCGGATCCGGACGGCCAGGACATACAAACCGAGCTTGATCTCATCGTCCTGAAAGACGCGCGCGGCGACCCTTTGGCTGAAATTTTCACCATCCCCGGGGAGCTCGCGCCGGAAATTTATCTGGGCGGTTTTCTTCCCGCGGATGCGTCCCCTAATCCCGGCGCCCCGGAAACCCCGATTCTCAAGGATCATCTCCGGGCGCCGCACCAATTTTTGCTGGGGCTTGGAAACGATGAACTCGGCTACATCATCCCACTTAATGATTTTCTTTTTCCAAATAATCGCAAACTCCCTATTTTGCCGCAAAAAGACCGCTTCGGCCGCCGGCACTATGAAGAAACCGTCTCCGCCGGCTCACAAATGTCGCAGATCATCGCCTGGAATCTGATCGGCATGCTGGAGGACTATTACCAAGGCGGCAGCGAGTTTACCCAAGAGGAGGTGGCCGTTCGTTCCCGGCGCGCCATGCTGGCCACTTTCGCGGGCCGCAAAGAGGCCCTGCCGGCGCTGGTCAACTTGTTCCTGCACGAACCCGCCGACAACGTCACGCCACTGGCCCGGCAAGCCGTGGCCGACATCGGCGGACCGGACGCGGCCGCCTATCTGGGCCGCGCTTACCGGAAATCAAAAGACGGGAATCTAAAAAAGGAAATCCGCCGCCTCATCCTTGAGATCAGAAAGGGCTACGACAAGCCCTCTTGGCAGTATTAGGGCCATAGGACCCATTTCTTGCTGGGCCCAAAAACGCCGCTTTATTGGGTCTTTAGCCTCATGCAACCGGGCCTGACACCGCGTAGAATTATTAAGGAAAGGAGGTTGTATTGTTCCTTGGAACATACAAGCTATTTATGATACAGAATCGACGTCTATTCATGGCGCGCCTATTTTCGCTCTTGGCGGCCGCCGCCCTGCTGGTCCCCGCACGCGCAATCGCGGGAGGCTACGGCGGACGCTCGGTGCGGCTTCCGGCCGCCTTCCGCGTCAACATCCCGGTCCCGATCCATCCGGCTATCCTCATGAGCTTCAATTTGAAGGCCGGCAAGGACTGTCCGGGCATGGAAGAGCGCATCGAACGGCAGATCAATCCGCCCGAACCATCGAAACCCGAGCCCGAGCCCAAATGGGACGACCCGACCGAAATACGCCCCCATGGCATGAAGGGCCAAGACGGCGTTCGGTTCCCATCGCCGAATCCGACCCACCGCCCTGCGATCTCCGTGGAAATGAAGAGCAAGGCCAAAGGCAAGGGCAAAGGGAAAATGCCTCCCGCCAAGAGTCCGGATAGTTGGGACGATACGGACAACAACCGGAGCGACGACGGCCCCGATTCCACCGTGGACCCGGATTCCGGCGGCCGCGGCGGCAACGGCGGCGCCACGGGACCCGACGGCGAAACTCACGACCGCAGCGTGGATTTTTCCAGCAATTTCAAAAAGGCCGAGGACCTAAGCTTCGGCGCTTCGGGCGCCTTTGAACGCGCCCTCGCGACGCCGGCCAGCCGCTGGCTGCACTAACCGGCAAACAATAAACTGGGGCAATTCGACCGAAAGGTCAAAGCGCGATCAACGAGCTTTGCAGGTGGTAGTACGGCGGGCGGGTTCGGTAGCGCATCACCGCGTTTTTCAATATTTCCTCGATAAAATCCGGGTAGTTCATGCCGATGATTTCCGCGCAAGCCGGGACCGCGTCGCCGTCGTTGATCGAGGGGTTGGGATTGACCTCGAACACGAAGGGATTGCCAAATTTGTCCACGCGAAGCTCGATGCGGGTGTAATCGTGGCAATCGAAGGTGTTGTAGACATCCAGGCATATTTCCGAAATAAGCTGCGTCAGCTTCTGCGAATATTTCGCCGGCCTCTCGGTCCTGATCTTCTCATAAATTGATTTGGCCTGCCATTTGGCCTCAAACGGATAGATATGCCACACCCCTTCGGGCAGATCGTCAAAAATTGAGCGCGACAGGGGCAGAACGCGCATATTCTCCTCGTCGCCGATGATGCTGACGTCCACCTCGTCGCCTTCGATATATTCCTCCACCAGCACAGGCCGGTTGTATTCCGTCAGAATTTTTTCGATTTGACGATTGAGCGCCTTGGGGCTGGTCACCACCGAATCGTTGGTGATGCCTATGGAGTTGTCGGTATTGGCGGGCTTGACGATCAGGGGATAGGACAAATCCTCGCTCACCGTGTCTTTCACGTTGAAGGCGAAATCAAAACGCGGCGTCGGGATGCTGTGATACTCCAGGATTTTTTTGACCTTGATTTTATCGATGCACAGGGCCAGGGTCAGGGGATTGGAGCCGGTGTAGGGAATCCCGAGGCAGTCCAAGATGGAAGCCCCGTGGGGCTCCAGCAGGCTGGAGTTGTTGATTCTTTCGCAGACGTTGAACATGATGTCTACGTTCGCCTTGGACATCTTGTCGAAAGGCAGCGGGGTTTCGTTCATGTCAAAAAACGTCGTCCGGTAGCCCTTGGACTGCAAGGCCTTTTGGATATTGAGCCCGACGGAGGTCAAGTCCTGTTGGACTTTTGACTCCTCCGCGTCCTCGTTCTCATCGTAGCGGTTGCAGAGAATTCCCACGTGCAGGGAACGCAGGCTCTTGAGGTCCAATTGGCGGATGCGCTCCAGACGGGCGCTCTGAATGATTCTCTTGCGGTCGATGGAGGCGAAAGAAAGGCGTTTCCGCCGCCTTGTCTTGCCGATGAGAGAGGAAGGGTCGAATTGGGCGATGCTGATTTGGAGGCTTTTGACTCCCTCGTTGGCGTTTTCTTCGGCCTGAGCGTAGGTGTCGCCTCTTCCCACAACCCAGCCGATGACGTCAAAACCTTCCGGCGGAACCAGCACGGGGTCGCCGATCTCCTTGAGAAGCGTCAAATCCTGGACTTTTTCGGGGTCCTGGTCGGGGTTGGCGGCGCTGAGCCTGGAAATAACGCCTGAGGATTCCGGCGCGAGGTATTGCCCCACGAGGTGGATCTTCGGCGCCGGGCTGGCCGCGATGACGACCGGAAATCCCAGGGCCGTCTTCAAACCCTCCTCAATTAAATCCACGCCCCAAATGCTCTTGATCCAGTCGCACATATAGTCGCGGCCCATCCGCGCGTTGACCTCGATGAGCTTGGCTCCATCGGCGTCGATCTTGGATTCCAAATGAAGCGCTCCCTGCCGCAGCCCCAGGGCAGCGATGACCTCCCCGGCCATGTCCAGGACGTTTTTAAGGTCCGCGTCCTCATGACGCGAGGGCATGGCGTTGCCCGCAGCGACGAAGAACGGGCCTTTCTGCGGAAAATTGTCGCCGAAGGCGTAAAACCTCATCTGGCCGTCCTGAAGCAAAATGTCCATGTCGACTTCGGCCCCTTCCAGAAATCCTTCGCACAAAACGCCCGTGCCGTAGGAGTAGATGGGATCAAACTCCGGGGTCATGTTCGAAGACAGATACTCGAAGGCGCTCTTGGCCTCGTCCAAATCGTCCACCCTGACGACGAACTGGTTGAGAACGCCCCAACTGGGCTTAAACACGCAGGGAAACCCGATCTTGGAGGGGATGCGGTCCAAATCCTTGGCGGTCTTGATTTCCGCGAATTTGGGCGAATATTTGGAGAGCTTTTTGTCCTGCAGCACCTGCCGCATGCGCAGCTTGTTGCGCGCGTTCAAGGCCGCCTCGTAGGAGTTCCCCTTGAAATCGAAAGTTTCGCAAAGCTTGGCCAACAGCGGGATGTCCTCCTCCCAAAAGGTGATCGCCCCGTCGATTTTATCCGTTTGCAGAAACTCTTTGACCTTGAAGACGGACTCCTCAGCGATCAAAGTGTCGGCCTGAATAAGCGTATCGGCGTAGCGGCTGGCCCAGTTGTTCTCTTTATTGAGCAAAACGATGCGCACGCCGAGCTGCCGGCATCTCTGAAAGATGAACCGGTTGCGGATGCTGCCGGAGCCGACGATCAAAATAGTTTTACCTTCCAGCGTTTCAGCCACAATCCCTCTTAATGAGAAATATACCAAGACGGAAGCCGCCGCGCAATAAAGAAATCTGTTTTTAAGCCATCGTAGAAATATTGGTAGAATGGTGCCTTAGCGCGAAGGGGGAACGCCGGAGCCGCCGGCAACAAAGCGATGAGCGACCAATTGGATATATTGAGTTCCGTGGCCAAACGCCTGGAAAACGCGGGAATTCCCTATATGTTATTGACCTTTGCATAAGTAATGGAATAATAAATCATCTTGCCCATGGCAGATCGGAAGCGTAGATGCAGGACCAGAGCAACTTCTGGGACTGGCGAATTCTCTGG
>JACQRQ010000246.1 GCA_016206405.1 Elusimicrobiota bacterium
AGATGGTGATGCCCGGCGACAGCGTGGAGGTGGTGGTGGAGCTGATGTGCCCGGTGGCGATGGAAAACGGGCTGCGTTTCGCCATCCGGGAAGGCGGCCACACCGTCGGCGCCGGAGTCGTCGGCGAAATCGTGGAGTAGGGGCGGAACCCATGAAGGAAGAAACCATCGCGCAAAAACAAAGGATACGCATCCGGCTCCGGGGTTATGACCACCGGATTTTGGACCAGTCCGTGACCCGGATCGTGGAGACCGCCAAACGGACCGGCGCCCAGATCGCCGGGCCCATTTTACTGCCGACGCAAATCAAGAAATATACGGTGCTGCGCTCTCCGCACGTGGACAAGAAATCAAGGGAGCAGTTTGAGATGCGCATCCACAAAAGGCTCATCGAGCTGCAAAATCCGACCTCCAGGACCGTGGATGAGCTCATGAAATTGGATTTGCCGGCCGGCGTGGATGTGGAGATTAAGCTATAGAGTGATAGAGTGGCAAGAAAGAAGTGATAAAGTGGTAAAGTGGTAAAGTGATAGCACTGTACCACGATACCACTCTATCACTGGTGGAACGTTCGCAGAAGGTGGACTAATTTCATGGCGGAAGATAAGAAAGAGCAGGGCAAGGCGGAAGACGGGAAAGCGGCAGCCTCCGCCGAAACGCAGGCGTCCGGCCAGCCGGAGGCGACTCGGAAAGCGCCTGTTTCATTGCGGGCGATTATCGGGGAGAAGGTGGGGATGACTCAGCTTTTTACCGCCCAGGGCGAAGTGGTGCCCGTGACCGCCGTCAAGGCCGGTCCTTGTCCCGTCGTCGCTTTGCGCGGCCGTCAAAAAGAGGGCTACTCGGCCGCGCAGATCGGCTACGGCGCTCTGCGGCAAAAGAACGCGTCCAAGCCTCTCCTCGGTCAATTCAAGAAAGCGGGCGTCGAGCCCGTGCGCTTGCTCAAAGAGTTCCATCTGGCGGACGGCAAAGATTTTCAAGTCGGTCAATATGTCACGCTGGAAGGGCTTTTTAAGCCCGGAGATTACGTCGACGTGCGGGGAATTTCCAAAGGCAAGGGTTTTGCGGGCGGAATGAAGCGCCACGGCTTCAGGGGCGGCCCCGCGAGCCACGGCCAATCGGACCGGGCTCGGGCGCCGGGTTCTCTGGCGTCGCGCAGGTCTTTGGGCCGGGTTCTGCCGGGCCAAAGAATGGCGGGACATCTGGGCGCCGAGTGGGTGAGCGTGCAAAAACTGGAGGTCGCCGAGGTGACGCCGCAGCAGAATATGATTTATATCAAAGGCGCCCTGCCGGGCTCCAACCGTTCTTTGGTCATCATCCAAGAGACGGTAAAGAGCGCCAAGTTCAAGCGCGTCGCTCCCGTGGCGCAGCCCCAAGCGGCCAAGAAGGCTCCCAAGGCCGCCAAACCTGAGAAGGGGGGCGGCAAAGCCGCCAAGCCGGCCGCTAAGGCTGAAAAAGGCGAAAAGAAAAAGTGAAAGCGAGCAAGGATTGAGCATGGAAACTCAGCTTTTTAGCGCGAAGGGCAAGGAAATAGGGATGGTCCAATTGCCGGATGGGATTTTTGGACGCAAGCCCTCCCCGCAGTTTTTGCATGAATTGGTGACGGCGTACCGCGCCAATCAGCGCAGCGGCAGCGCGCACACCAAGACCCGCGGGGAAGTTTCCGGAGGCGGGCGAAAGCCATGGAAACAAAAAGGCACCGGCCGCGCTCGCTCCGGTTCCATCCGGTCGCCGTTGTGGCGCAAAGGCGGAGTGACTTTCGGCCCGAAGCACAGATCCTACCGGCAGGATTTTTCCCAACGGAAGCAGCGCTTGGCCCTGTGCCATGCGCTTTCGGCCAGGAATTTGCAGGGAGATGTGGTGGTGATCGAGTCCTTGAGCCTGGAGGCCGCGAAATGCGGCGAGATGGCCAAGGCTTTGGAGCAGCTTCGAGTTCCTTTTCGCTCTTTGTTGGTGATGGATGAGATCGAGCCGCGCCTGGTCACGGCGTCGAAAAATATCCCCGGATTGAGGTTGGCGCGAGCCGCCGATTTAAACGCGTATCAGGCCCTCAACGGCGCGAAGGTCGTCTTCACGCAGTCCGGTTTGAAAGCGCTCGAAAATCGCGTGGGCGGGGCGCCGGCGTAAATCCGGCTCTTTTGGCCCGCCGCGCCGAGCCCACGGCTTAACCTACCTCCGGGTAATGCCTCCTATCGGCAGAGGAGACGGCGACCTGTCTCGGCGGTTTGACGAGAGGAGAGGGATTTGTCGTGGATGTTTGGGTTTGGGGATTGGCGCGATATTTTATATAATAAGCAGGTTCTGCCTTTTGAAATTTGGGAGTTGAAATGGCGCGCGAAGATTATTATTGGATACTCCAGAGACCGCTGATCACGGAGAAAAGCACCTGGCTTAAAGAGAAGTTCAACCAGTATGTTTTCCGGGTGCATGCGGACGCGACGCGAAACCAGATCAAGCAGGCGGTGGAAACCCTCTTTAAAGTGGAGGTCGAAAAAGTGCGCACGGCCACCATGCCGGGCAAGATGCGCCGCCTTGGGCGGTTCGTCGGCAAGCGCTCGGATTGGAAGAAGGCGTTCGTGAGGGTTAAGTCCGGCCAGAAAATTGATTTAGCCTCCGAGGCGGGAGGGTGAGCGCAAATGCCGGTTAAACAATTTAAACCCTACACGCCCTCTCGGCGGCACATGCTTCTTCCGGATTTTTCGGAATTGACGCGCGCCGAGCCGGAAAAATCTTTAACCGTCGGCCTTCGCAAAAAGGGAGGGCGCAACAACACCGGCATGATCATGGTGCGCCACCACGGCGGCGGCCACCGGCGGCTTTACCGTCACATCGATTTTAAGCGAGGAAAATCCGGCGTGCCGGCCAAGGTGGCGTCCGTCGAATACGATCCGAACCGGAGCGCGTATATCTCCCTTCTGCATTATGCCGACGGTGAGAAGCGCTACATTTTGCATGTGGTGGGCCTGAAGGTGGGGGACACGGTAACTTCGGGTCCCAAGGCGGATATCAAAGTCGGCAACGCCCTGCCCTTTTTTGCCATTCCCGAGGGAACGTTCGTCCATAATATCGAGCTCATCCCGGGCAATGGGGGACAACTGGCGCGTTCCGCCGGCAGCCAGGCGCAGTTGGTGGCCAAAGACGGCCCGCATGCCCAGGTCAAGATGCCGTCGGGGGAAATCCGGATGTTTCCGCGCGAGTGCATGGCGACGATCGGCCAGGTGAGCAATACCGAAAACGACAGGATCCATCACGGCAACGCCGGCCGAAAGCGGCGCTTGGGCATCCGGCCGACCGTGCGCGGCGGGGCCATGAACGCCGTGGACCATCCCCTCGGCGGAGGCCGCGGAAAGTCCAAGGGCAACAACCACCCTCAATCGCCTTGGGGAACTTTGGCCAAGGGCGGCAAAACCAGGTCCCGAAGAAAGGTTTGGAATTGGATGATTGTCAGGGACCGCAGAAAGAGTGTGCAGGGCGGAGTATGAAGAAAGTGGTAAAGTGGTATAGTGCTAGAGTGGTAGAGTGGCAGAGTGGCACGGCGGGAAGAGTGGGCCTGCGCAGCGGCTTCGCCGGTTCGCCGTCGATATTTTATGTTTCACTTTACCACTTTACCACTGTATCACTTCTCTTGATATCACTTTAACACTAGCGTTCAATTTATTGTTGAGAGAGACAAATTATGGGTAGGTCGACTAAAAAAGGGCCGTACGTGGACCTGAAGCTGCTCATGAAAGTGCAGCGCGCCAAGGAAACCGGCGATCGCAAGCCGATAAAGACATGGTCGCGCGCGTGCACCATCGTGCCCGATTTCATCGGCAGCACGTTCTCGGTGCACAACGGCCGCAAGTTCCTGCCGGTTTATGTCACCGAGGAAATGGTGGGGCATAAATTCGGGGAATTCGCCTTCACCCGTTTTTTCAAGGGGCACGGCATGGCCCACACCAAAGAAGCCGCCGAGAAAACCTGATCTATGGACGCCGTGGCGCACGCCCGTTTTCAGCGTTTTGGCCGCCGCAAGGTGGCCCAGGTCCTTTCCCAAGTCCGCGGCAAGACCGTCGGCCGGGCCAAGGAGTTGCTTCCCAACGTTCCGCGGCGTTCGGCGGTGATGGTCGAAAAGACCATTCGTTCGGCCGCGGCGAACCTGATGATCAAAGCCGGACGCGAACTCGATTTGCAGTCCATGTGGGTGAAGGCCGGATGGGTGGACAAAGGTCCGCTCAAAAACCTCAGGCGCTTGAGGCCGGGACCGCAGGGAAGAGCCTTGAGTTATCGGCGGAAGATGTGCCATTTGACGATCGTGGTGTCGGATAAAAAATAACGGAGCGTTTCAGGAGCGACAGGCGTGGGACAGAAAATTCATCCAAACAGCGTGCGAGTGGGATATATTCGAGACTGGGAATCCCGCTGGTTTTCCCTCAGGGAAATGCCGGCTTTGATAGGAGAGGATTTCCGGATCCGCAGAATTATTTTTGACCGCTTTCAGATGGCCTCCGTTTCGTGGGTCGGCATCGAGAGGGCCGGGTCGTATCTGCGCATCAACATTCACACCGCCAGGCCGGGAGTGGTCATCGGCAAGCGGGGCGCCGACATCGAAAGCCTGCGCCATGATTTGGAGACGATGACGGGAAGGAAGACCATCATCAACGTCATGGAAATCAAGCAGCCGGAGCTCGACGCGCGGCTGGTGGGCCAGGCGATCTCTTTCCAACTGGAGCGGCGCATCCATCACCGGCGGGCGATGAAGCGCGCCATGGAGCGGACCATGGGGGCCGGCGCCTTGGGCATCAAAGTGATGGTGGCGGGCCGCTTGGGCGGCAATGAAATCGCGCGCACGGAGTGGCTTCGCGAGGGGCGCGTGCCGCTGCATACTTTTTCCGCCGATATCGATTACGGCCTGACCGAAGCCAATACGGTCATGGGAAAAATCGGCATCAAGGTTTGGATTTTTAAGAAGCAACTCTTTAAGAAAACGACGAAGGAGCTTTTGGAAGAGGCGCGCAAACAGGGCACCGCGGAGGTCTTCATCGCGGATGCGGCCGCGAAGGATAAGCAGGCAGCGCCCGCCGCGGCGGCCGATCCCGCCTTGGCGGCGGCTCCGCCCTTCGCGGCGCAGGAAGTCCCCGCCGTGGAGAAAGAATTGGCTCTGCCTGAGCCGATAGACTTTCAGGCGGCGGACCGCGTCGAGGCCGATGTCCAAGACGCGCAGGCGCCGCCGGCCGAAGTTGAAAATGAGGAAGAGGAATAAGGCCCCCCATCTGCCATGTTGATGCCAAAGCGAGTCAAATATCGCAAGCCTCACACCAAGCGCATCCGGGGAAGCGCCAAGAGAGGCGCTCGTCTGGCTTTCGGAGAGCATGGCCTGAAGGCTTTGGGTTCGGCTTATATCACCGCCAGACAAATCGAGGCGTCCCGGGTCGCTATAGGCCGTTATTTAAAGAAAGGCGGGAAACTTTGGCTGCGCATTTTTCCGGACCACGCCATCACCAAGAAGCCCGCGGAAACCCGGATGGGAAAAGGAAAAGGGGCTCCGGAAGTTTGGGCGGCGCGGGTCAAAAAAGGCAGAGTTCTATTCGAGTTGGACGGCCTCCCGGTGGAGATGGCCCGCGAGGCCTTCAGCCGGGCGAATTCCAAGCTTCCCATTCCGACCAAATTTATTTCCAGGCGCGCGCGACAGGCCGTTTAAGGGAAGCGGAGCGGAGGGTTCAGTGAAAGGAAAGCAGAGAGAGGAATTAAAAAACCTGCCCCCCAAGGAGCTTGCGGTGCAGCTGCGCGAGGCCCGCGAAAAGCGGTTCAAGCTGGGTTTCCAGCACCGCGTGTCCCTTTTGAAAAATCCCCTGGAAATCCGGGAAACCCGGCGCAATATCGCCAGGCTTGAAACCTGGATCAGGCAAAAAGGATAGGGTGCCAAAATAATGCAGACGAAGCCAGCAGGGGAAGCGCAGCCGGATTCCGCGGCGGATCGAAACAAGCGGCATGTTTTGCGCGGGATCGTCGTGTCGGACAAGATGAATAAAACCCGGTCCGTGGTCGTCATCCGCAAAGGGCGCCACCGGCTTTACCGCAAAGTCCAGACGAAAAAAAGCAAATTTTACGTGCACGATGAAAACAACCAGTCCAAGCAGAACGACGTCGTCGAAATCATGGAGACGCGGCCGATCTCCCATCTAAAAAGATGGCGGTTGGTGCGGGTCGTGGAAAGGGCGCAGCAGGGGTAGGAGTTCAGGATGGTCCAACTAAGGTCGATTTTAAACGTCGCCGACAATTCCGGGGCCAAACGGCTTCAATGCTTTCACGTCATGGGCGGCAGTTGGAGGCGTTATGCCCGCTTGGGCGATATCGTGGTGTGCTCCGTCCGGGAGGCGCTGCCCAGGGCGGCCATCAAGAAAGGCGACGTGGTCAGGGCGGTCATCGTGCGCACTCGAAAAGAGAGCCGCAGGCCGGACGGATCGTATGTGCGCTTTGACGACAACGCGGCCTGCATCGTGGACGCGGGAGAGCCCAAGGGCACGCGCGTGTTCGGTCCCGTCGCGCGCGAGTTGCGGGACAGAAATTTTCTAAAAATCATTTCGCTGGCGCCGGAAGTGGTATAGCCGCCGGCAAGGGTTTTGCATGCTCAATATTCGAAAGAAAGACACGGTCCTGGTGATCGCGGGCAAGGACAAGGGAAAAAAGGGGGAGGTGCTTAAGCTGCTCCCCGCCAAAAGCCGCGTGATAGTCTCCAAAATCAATATGGTGACCAAGCATCGCCGGGCCCAGGGCGGGCAGCCGGGCGGCCTGCAGAAGCTGGAGGCGCCGCTGCATCTTTCCAACCTCATGCTGATGTGCCCCAAATGCAAGCAGCCGATGCGTCCCAAGCGCGACGTGTTGACCAGCGGCGAAAAAGTGCGCCTATGCCGCAAGTGCGGAGAAGTGATTTTATGACCGAAAAAGGACCTTCCGCCCGGTCCGGCGGCTATGTTCCGCGGCTCAAAGATGCCTACCAAAACGTGGTCGTCGCCGAGATGATGCAGCGCCACGGGTACGCCAATCCCTTCGCCGTGCCGCGCCTAAGAAACATCGTCGTCAATATGGGCGTGTCGGAAGGCAAGGACAATGTCCAAGTTTTCGACGCCGCCCGCGGAGAGCTCGGCGTCATCACCGGCCAGTTGCCGCGCATCTGCCGCGCCAAAAAATCAATTTCGAACTTCAAGCTGCGCGAAGGAATGCCCATCGGCCTGAAAGTGACTTTGCGGGGCGACCGGATGTATGAATTTCTCGATCACCTGATTTCGATGGCCATCCCGCGCATCCGGGACTTCAGGGGATTGGACGCCGCCGGCTTTGACGGCCACGGCAACTTTAATTTGGGGATCCGGGAGCATCATATTTTTCCCGAGGTGAATTTGGAGAAGTCGCCCAAGGCGCGCGGCATGAATATCTCCTTTGTGACCTCCGGCGCGGACGCGTCGTCAGCCAAGGAGCTGCTGCAGCTTTTGGGGATGCCGTTTAAGAAGCCCAAGGATAAGGATGACAGGGACGATTAGGAGCGCATATGGCGACTCTCGCGTGGGAAGCTAAAACCAGAAGGCCTCCCAAATATTCGGTCCGGCACGTCAACCGCTGCCAGACTTGCGGCCGTTCACGCGGTTATTACCGCGACTTCGGGCTGTGCCGCATCTGTTTCAGGAAATTAGCGCACGCCGGGCAGATCCCGGGCGTGCGAAAATCGAGCTGGTGAGGCCGGGGATTTTCGGCGAATTGCCGTTTGAGGTTTGATCCATGGATACAATCGGGGATATGCTGACGCGGATTCGGAACGCCAACGCGAAGTTTAAGGATCGCGTGGACATTCCTTATTCCAAGATCAAATTGGAGCTGGTGCGCGTTCTCAAGGATGAAGGTTTTATCGCCAATTACAAGAGCCTTTACGTCGACCGGCAGCGGGGGACCATCCGCGTGTTTTTGAAGTACACCCCTCAAAAAGAACGGGTGATCCAGGGGCTTAAGCGCATTTCCAAACCCGGGCTTAGGATTTACCAGTCTTACAAGGAACGGATGCGCGTTCCGGTGGGGTTTGCGGTTCCGATTCTGACCACGTCCAAGGGATTGATGACGGAAAAGCAGGCCCGCACCCAAAAGGTCGGGGGTGAAGTTCTTTGTCTGGTGTGGTAAGGGGAGAGGGAAAAAAAGAGCCATGAGCCGTCTTGGCCGACAGCCGATTGCAATTCCTTCCAAGGTCGAAGTGCAGATCAAGGACCGCGTCGTTCGCGCGAAGGGGCCGTTGGGCGAGCTGTCTGAAGCGCTGCCGGAGGCCGCTCGCGTGGAGTTGAAGGACGGGAAGCTTTTGGTTTTCATCGATAATCTGGAAAAAAACAGCGCCATTTACGGAACCACGCGCATGCGGCTTGCCAATATGATTCATGGGGTGGCGGAAGGATTCAGCAAGAGCCTTCACATCGTCGGAGTGGGCTACCGCGGCCGTCTGGAAGGCGGCAAGCTGATTTTTCAAATGGGGTTTTCGCATCCGGTGGAAGTCGAGGTGCCGAAGGATTTGAAGGTCGTGGTTGGGCCTAAGATGACCACCTTCGACATTTCGGGAGCGAGCAAGGAGCAAGTTGGGTCTTTTGCCGCCCGAGTCCGCGGTCTGCGGCCTCCAGAGCCTTATAAGGCCACCGGCCTCCAGTACGTGGGCGAGCACATCTTTCGCAAGGCTGGCAAGGCGGCCGCCGGGGGCGAGGGCAAAAAATAATGCCTAAATCTCACAAGGAACGCTACCAGTTTCGAAGAGCCAGGGTCAAACGGATTCTCGGCCGCCAGTTGGAATGGCCGCGTTTAAGCGTGTACCGGAGCCTGCGGCATCTTTATGCTCAGGTTATCGACGACAAAGAGGGCAAAACGCTGGCGTTCGCGTCGAGCCTTTCCAAAGAGATCAAGGCACGGTTGAAATCCGGCAAGAACAAAGACGCCGCCAAGCTTGTGGGGGAATTGGTGGCCAAGCAGGCCCTGGGGGCCGGGGTTAAGCGGGTTCGATTCGACCGCGGGGGGCGCCTGTACCACGGCCGCTTGGCGGCTTTGGCGGACGCCGCCAGAAAAGAGGGACTGGAGTTTTAATTTATGCAAGAGGTTAAAGCTGAAAAAAAGGAAAAGACTCAAGATGCGGCGCCGGCTGAGGAAAGAAAATCCGGCCGGTTGAAACCCTCCTTCAGGGGCGGCGGCGCGTCCGGGGCCGATTCCGGGCTGCAGGAGACCGTCGTGACCATCAACCGCGTCACGAAGGTGGTTAAAGGCGGAAAAAGATTTTCTTTCAGCGCTCTGGTGGTGACCGGCGATAAGCATGGCCAGGTGGGCGCCGGTTTTGGAAAGGCGAAGGAGGTGCAGGCGGCGATCAAGAAGGCCTCCGCGCACGCCAAAAAAAACATGTTCAAGGTCCCCATTTTTGAGGGGACCATTCCGCATGCGGTGGTGGGCCGCTTCGGCTCCGGGCAGGTATGGATGAAGCCCGCCTACAAGGGCACCGGCGTGATCGCGGGCGGCGGAGTTCGGGCGACTTTGGAAGCCGCGGGCGTCACGGATATTTTGACCAAGAATCAAAGATCCTCCAATCCGTTCAATATGGTCTACTCGACTTTGGCGGCCTTGAAGTCTCTCAAAACCAAAGAGGAAATCGCCGCGATCCGGGGCCGGACATGACGGCGGCCGAAAAAACGCGGACGGGGCTGTGGAATTTATTTCCCACGACCGGGGCGCGCCAGCGGCGCCTTCTCTTGGGACGCGGCCGGTCCTCCGGCCACGGGAAAACTTCGAGCCGGGGCGGAAAAGGGCAGAGCGCCCGCACGGGATCGAGCAAACGGCCCGGCTTTGAGGGCGGGCAAAATCCATTTTTGCGGCGCATTCCGAAGCGGGGCTTCAGCAACCGCGCTTTCCAGGTTCGCTACGGCGTCTTGAACGTATCCGATTTAGACGGCGTTTTTTCCGCCGGCGACGCCGTCAGCCGCGACGTCCTGCGCCGGCGCGGACTGATCGGAAAAAATCAGCCGGTCAAGATTTTGGCCGGCGGCGAGCTCAAGAAGCCTTTGAAAATCGTCGTGGATGCTTTTTCCCAGGACGCCAAGAAGAAGGTTGAGGCCGCAGGCGGGACCATCGCTCTGTCCGAAAAATCCAGCCGCACAGCATGTTAGAATCAGCGACCGACATCGTTAAGATCAAGGCCTTAAGAAACAAGGTCTTGTTCACTCTGGGCTGCTTGGCCGTGTTCCGGGTGGGCGCCGCCATTCCGGTGCCCGGCATCAACACCGAGGCCGTCCGCAATCTTTTCGCCGCGCATCAAAACACGCTTTTAGGCTTTTTGGATATTTTCTCGGGCGGCGCCCTGGGTCAGTTTTCCATTTTTTCCATGGGGGTCATGCCCTACATCAACGCCTCCATCATCATGAGCCTTCTGCAAGGCGCTCACGTCGTGCCGTATTTGGACCGCCTGGCCAGGGAAGGCGAGCTTGGCCGCCGCAAGCTCAACCAGTATATCCGGTACTTGACGCTGGTGCTGGCCGCCTTTCAGTCCTTCGGCCTGACCATCGCCATGAGCAATATGCCGACGCCGGGCAATATACCGGTGGTCAGCGATCCCACCATCGGCTTTTACTTGATGACGGTGCTGACGCTGACGACCGGCACGGTGTTCATCATGTGGCTGGGGGAACAAATCACGGAACAAGGCATCGGCAACGGCGTTTCTTTGATCATTTTCGCCGGCATCATCGACCGCCTTCCCAGCGCGGTGACCAAGGTCATTCAACTTCTGCGTTTGGAGGAAATCAGCCTTTTCCAGACGCTGTTTATGACCGCGATGGTTTTGATCGTCATCGGGCTCGTGGTTTGGCTGGAGACGGGCCAGAGGAAAATCCCGGTGCAGTACGCCAAGCGGGTGGTGGGAAGAAAAATGTACGGCGGGGCGAGCACCTATTTGCCCCTCAAGGTGGATCAATCCGGCGTCATCGCCGTGATTTTCGCCGTTTCCATCCTGGCGGTGCCGATGACGCTCATTCAGTTCGCGCAAGGCTCGCCCTGGGCTGAAAAAATCCAGAGTTTCATGACCAGCCAGAACATTTTTTATGAGATGATCTACGTGGGGCTGATCATTTTTTTCTGCTACTTTTACAATTCGGTCAGCATCAATCCGGACGATTTGGCGGAGAACATGAAAAAATGGGGCGGTTTTGTGCCGGGAATCCGGCCGGGTCCGCCGACGGCGCAATATATTCAATGGGTCATGGAGCGCATCACGCTTGTCGGCGCCCTGTCGGTGGCCGCGCTGGCCGTGCTTCCAGACCTGCTTCGCAATTGGCTCAACGTGCCGTTTTTTTTCGGCGGGACTTCCTTGCTGATCGTGGTGGGGGTGGGACTCGACACGATAGGACAACTGGAGGCGCACCTGATTATGCGCCATTATGAGGGGTTTTTGAAAAAAGGTAGAATTAAGGGCAGATGGTTCAACGTCGGAGCGTAAACGGCGCCGGCTGAATATGAATTTGATCATTTTGGGGTATCCGGGATCGGGCAAGGGCACGCAATCCAAGGCGTTGGCGCAGCGCTACGGCATCGTCCACATCTCGACGGGCGACATTTTGCGCGACGCCATGACGGCCAAGGGCGCGTTGGGAGAGCAGGCCGCCTCCTACGTCAACGCCGGCCAATTGGTGCCGGACCAGATGATCTTTGAGATTCTCCGGCTGCGGCTCGACGGCATTTTATCCGAGCGCCCGCAGCCGGGCGGGGCGCCGGGTTTTTTGCTCGACGGATTTCCGCGGACGCTGCCGCAGGCGCAGGCTTTGGACCGGTATCTCAAACAGCAAGGCCGGGCGATCGATCTGGTCTTATTTTTGGATTTAACCGAAAAGGAGGTCGTACGCCGGCTGACCAGCCGGCGGATGTGCTCCGCGTGCGGGACTCCCTACAACCTGGTGTTTCGCCCGCCGAAGAAGGACGGAGTCTGCGACGCGTGCTCCAAAGCGCTTGTCCAGCGCGAGGATGATATGCCCGGCACCGTGCAGCGCCGTTTGGTGGTCTATAAGGATTTGACCGAGCCCGTGGCGGCTTATTATAAGTCCAATGAGCTTTTTTTCCGGGTGAATGCGTCTCAAAAGCCGGAGCAAGTGACCGAAGCCATTGCCGGCGAGATCGGGACTCGCCTGTTGAAAAAGGCTTGAAGCGTATGATGGATGCGGTGGCTGGATCAATCGAACTCAAGACCCCCAAGGAAATCGGCTGGATGCGCGAGGCGGGGCAAATCGTGGCGCGCACCTTGAGCTTGCTGGAAGCCTCCATGGAACCCGGCATGTCCACTTGGGATTTGGACCAGATCGCCCGGCAAGAGCTTGAAAAATCGGGCGCCAAGGCCGCTTTTTTGCGTTATCGCGGCTACCCGGCGGTGTTGTGCGTTTCGGTCAACGATGAGGTGGTGCATGGAATACCCCGGAAGGACAAGATCATCCGCGAGGGAGATATCGTCAGCCTGGATTTCGGCGCGGTCGTCAACGGTTTTTACGGCGACGCGGCCGTCACCGTCGGGGTGGGAAAAATTTCAGAGAAAGCCCGCGAGCTTATGAAAATCACGGAAGCGGCCTTGGTGAAGGGCATCGCGGCGGCCAGGCACGGCGGGCGCATCGGCGATATTTCCAACGCCGTGCAAAGCTACGCGGAATCCTTCGGCAAGTCGGTGGTTCGCGAATTTATCGGGCATGGAATCGGACGCAGGCTGCATGAGGACCCCGCCGTTCCCAATTACGGCCCGGCCGGCCAGGGCCCCAGGCTGGCCGCGGGGATGACCCTGGCCATCGAACCCATGCTCAACGACGGCGGCTCATCGGTCCGTATTCTGGAGGACCAATGGACGGCGGTGACGGCGGATGGGAGCTTGTCGGCGCATTTTGAGCACACCATCGTCTTGACGGAGTCCGGCCCGGAGGTTTTGACCAAACGCTATGCCGAAAAATGACAGCATCGAGGTGGAGGGCAAGATCAAGGAAGCCCTGGGCAATGCCATGTTCAGGGTGGAGCTGCCGGGGGGCAAGCTGATCATCGCGCACATCTCGGGGAAAATGCGGGTGCATTATATCAGGATTTTGCCGGGGGATACCGTGAAGGTCGAGTTGTCGCCGTACGATTTAAACCGGGGACGCATCATTTACAGGAAGAAGTAGCGGGTTGCCGGGGAGGGCCCCAAGCGCATGAAAGTTCGAGCCAGCGTCAAGCCGATTTGCCAGAAATGCCATGTGGTTCGCCGCAAGAGAGTGGTCCGCGTGCTGTGCACCAATCCGCGGCACCGGCAGCGGCAGGGATAAGGGAGGAGGACTCAATATGGCGCGTATCGCCGGCGTGGATCTGCCCGCCAATAAGAGAATTGACGTCGCGTTGACCTACATTTTCGGCATCGGCCGGAAAACCGCCCTAAAAATCATGGACGGTTTGCAGGGCCAAGTCGAAGCGGCCACGCGCGTGAAGGATTTGACCGAATCGCAGGTCGGATTGCTCTCCGGGGTGATTGCCAAGGATTGCCGGGTGGAAGGAGAGTTGCGCCGGCATGTTCAGCAAAATATCCGCCGCTACATTGAAATCGGAACCTATCGCGGCAGCCGCCATCGCAAGAATTTGCCGGCGCGCGGCCAAAGGACGCGGACGAACGCCCGCACGCGGCGCGGGCGGCGCCGGACCGTCGGATCCGGCAAGTCGATCGCGGCCAAGGCATGAGTTCATTTTTGAGACAATAGGAGCAGCTAAAATGGAAGAAGAAGCAAAACCGGAAAAGGACGCAAAAAGCGAGGCTGAAAGCGCCGCCGCCGCGGAGCTTGCGAAAAAGCGCAAAAAAACCTGGCGCGGGACGGTTTTCGCGAAAATCTACATTCAATCGACCTTCAACAACACCATCGTGACCGTGACCAATGAAAAAGGCAACGTGATGACCTGGGGGTCGGCCGGTTGGGCCGGCTTTAAGGGAACCAAAAAAGGAACGCCTTTCGCGGCCCAGGTCACCGCGGATCGGGTGGCTCGCAAAGCGCTGGAGTTGGGAGTGCGCCAAGCCGCGGTCTTGGTCCGGGGGCCCGGCCCCGGCCGCGAAACGGCCATTCGCTCCCTTCAAGCGACGGGGCTTCAAATCGTTTCGCTCAAGGATGTGACGCCTCTTCCGCACAACGGCTGCCGGCCGCGCAAGGCGAGAAGAGTATAGGAGAAGTGGTAAAGTGATAGAGTGGTAAGGGGAGGGGAGATTTAGATGGCTAGATATACGGGGCCTGTCTGCCGGCTTTGCCGGCAGGAGCAAATGAAGCTTTTTTTAAAGGGCGAGAAATGCTACACCCATTGCGTCCTGGACAAAAATCCGGCGCCGCCGGGTCCTCCCCCCAAACGCCGCAAGAAAATGACGGAATACGCCATGCGGCTCAGGGAGAAGCAAAAGCTGCGGCGGATTTTCGGCCTGACGGAAGGGCCGTTCAAGCGCATTTATTTTAAGGCCGCGAAAACGAAGGAAAATACGGGAGATCAATTTTTGAGGCTCCTGGAAGTCCGTTTGGACAACACCGTTCGCAGGCTTGGTTTCGCGGCCTCTTTGAAAACGGCCCGGCAGTGGGTTTCTCACGGCCATGTCCAAGTCAACGGCCGCACCGTGTATATTCCCTCCTTCGTGCTTAAGCCGGGGGACCGGGTGCGCCTGAGCCCCAAGCTCAAAGACAATATGGCCGTCAAAGTCGGGCTGGACGGGGTTGCCCGCCGAGGAACGAGACCCAGTTTTCTTGAGTTCGAAGAGGCGACGCTGACGGGCAAGCTTCTGCGTTGGCCCGATCGCAGCGAGATCAGCGCCCCGGTTCAAGAACATCTGATCATAGAACACTATTCCAAATAAAAGTAAGGAGCGTTTAATCCCATGACGGCAACAACCATAACAACGACCAACCCATCCACCGCCACATCCTCGTCGCCGACGACGATCTACAAGGAGCTGGTCCTGCCCGAGAAATTTGAGATCGACGAGAAAACCGCGACCGATACCTACGCGAAATTCACGGCCGAACCCTATGAACGGGGCTACGGCCATACGATCGGCAACGCCTTGAGAAGGGTGCTGCTCTCCAGTCTTGACGGCGCGGCGGTCACGGCGGTGAGATTTGCGGGCGCCCGGCATGAATACGACGTTTTGGAAGGCGTTCAGGAGGACGTCATCCAAGTCATGCTGAATTTAAAGAAGTTGAAAATCAAGCTCTTTTCCAACGGGCCCGAGCAGATCTATTTGAACGCCGGCAAGGAGGGAGCGGTGCGCGCCGGTCAACTCCAAGAGAGCGCCAACGTCAAAGTGGTCAATCCCGACCTCGTCTTCGCCCATCTTCAAGCCGGCGGAAAGCTGGAAATGGAAATGGAAGTCAACCGGGGACGGGGATATGTCCCGGCCGAAGACCTGCAGACCCACTATCCGACGCCGGCCGGTTTTTTGCCCTTGGACGTCCAGTTCTCGCCCATCACGAAAGTCAATTATGAGGTGGAAAACGCCAGGGTCGGGCGGATTCTCGACTATGACCGCCTGGTCTTGGAGGTTTGGACCGACGGATCGGTCTCGCCCAAGGAAGCCGTGGCGCAAGCCGCCGAATTGCTTCAAAAGGCGTTGGCGCCTTTTGTTCCGCAGCGCGAAATGGCCGCGGAAGGGGCGGCGCCCGGAGAATTCTCGGCGGGCGGAGCGCTGGCGGCGGGCGATATGAGCGTCGACAGCAAGCTCAAAGACCTTCTGGGCCAGCCGGTGGATAATATCGAACTCTCCTCGAGAGCCTCCAATTGCCTTAAGGTCGCCAGAATCAAGTCGATCGGCGAACTGGTGCAGAAAAAGGAGGAGGAGCTTCTTTCCGTGAAGAATTTCGGGAAGAAGTCGCTCGATGAAATCAAGGAACGCCTCAAGGACATGGGGCTGTCGTTGGGAATGAAAGCGTGAGGCTGGCTTAATTCCGCGGCCGAAAGGAGCGGGTCGTCATGATCAAAAATCTCGGGTTTAAGAAACTGTCGCGCACGGGGGCGCATAGCCGGGCGATGCTGCGCAACATGGCCGTGAGTCTTTTTCTGCATGAAAAAGTGAAAACGACGGTCATTCGAGCCAAAGCGCTGGAACAGGTGGCGGAAAGGATTTTGTCTCAGGCCGTGCGCGGGGAATTGAGGAAAGTCCGGCGCAGCGTCCACGACAAGCAGGTGTATCAAAAGTTGGTCGAGGTTCTGGTTCCCAGGTACCAGGACCGCAAGGGCGGCTACACGCGGCTGGTCCGCATGGGCAACCGCCGGGGCGATAACGCGGAAATCGGCGTTATCAGCTTGGTTTAAAGGATGCTCAATTACATCTTCAGCTTGTTTTCCAACGATATGGGCATCGATTTGGGGACGGCCAATACTTTGGTTTACGTCAAGAACCACAGCATCGTCCTGCGGGAGCCTTCCGTCGTGGCTATCGACCGGGAGACCCGCAAAGTGCTGGCGATCGGAACCGAGGCCAAGCGGATGCTCGGCAGAACCCCTTCCAGCATCATCGCCGTCCGGCCTCTTCGCAACGGCGTCATCGCCGATTTCGAAGTCACCCAGGAAATGATCAAGTATTTTATCCGCAGGGTGCATCAGCGCCGCAGCCTCCTGCATCCGAGAATCGTCATCGGAATTCCATCCGCCATCACCGAGGTCGAAAAAAGAGCCGTGCAGGAGTCGGCCGAGCAGGCGGGAGCGCGCGAGGTGTACTTGATCGAGGAGCCGATGGCCGCGGCCATCGGCGCCGGGATGCCGATTTCAGAGCCGCATGCCAACATGATCGTCGATATCGGGGGAGGCACCACCGAGGTGGCCGTCATATCCCTGGGAGATATGGTGGTCTCCGAATCCATCAACGTCGCCGGCGACGAGATGGACGTCGCGATACTGCAGCATTTTAAGCGCAAGTATAATTTGCTCATCGGCGAAACCACCGCGGAAGACGTCAAAGTGCAGATTGGTTCGGTCTATTCATTGAAGGAAGAGAAAACCCTTGAGGTCAAGGGGAGGGATCAAGCCACTGGTTTGCCCAAAACGGTCCTTGTAACGTCTGAAGAAATCCGGCAGGCTCTGATGGAGCCGGTCCAGTTGATTCTGGACGTCATTAAAACGACTTTAGAAGAAACACCACCGGAATTGTCCGCAGATTTGGTTGATCGTGGAATGGTGTTGGCCGGAGGGGGATCTTTGCTCCGCGGGCTTCCTGAGCTCATCCGCCAGGAAACGGAGCTTCCCGTGCATTTGGCGGAAGATCCTCTGACGTGCGTGGCGCTTGGCACCGGAAAATTTCTAGAAGAGCTGGATCATATGGAAAATCCGCGTTCCGGCTTCATGCCTTCCGCCAAGAGCCGCCAGCGCTGACGTTCGCGGCCGCCGCCGTTCCGCTCAAGGACCGTCTTTCACATTGCTCCGGTTGAGGTTTGTGATGAATGTGGAAAGACGCTTGGAGAAAGTCCTCCTTGTTGTTTTCACCGCCGTTTCCCTTCTTTTCCTGAGCCTGCCGACCGCGCGGTCCCTCCAGGTGTTCAAGCTGTTCCTCGCCTATTGCTTTGATCCCGGTCCGCAGCTCAGCGCCAAGGCGGCGGAGGTCCTGAAGGCGACCCCCTCCAATTACCTGCGGCTGATGACCGTGGACCAGACCAACAGGGAACTGCGCTTGGACGCGACGACGCATCGTTTAAAATTGCAGCAGGCGGACGCCCTGTTGGAGGAAAATCGCGCGCTGCGCCATGTTTTGGGGCTTCGGGAGCAGGGTCTGTGGAAGTTTAAAATCGCCGGCGTCCTGGAAAGAGACGCTTCGGATTGGTTCGGTTCGCTCGTGGTGGATTTGGGCCAAGAGGCGGCTATTGCCCTCAATGCGCCCGTTTTAGGAGAGCAAGGCGGAGAGATCGGCGTCGTCGGACGGATTCTGGAGCTCAGGCCGAAAACCGCCAGGGTTTTGCTCATCAACGATCAGCTTTCCTCGATCGCGGTCATGGTGGGGGATTCCCGGCAGGAGGGGCTGTTGACGGGTCAAGGCCGGCGCGCGCTGCGCGTGGATTTCTTGAATCCGGAGGCCCCCGTCGCGGTCGGGGACCGCGTCCTGACCTCTCCCACCAGCGCGGTATTTCCCCCCGGAAATTTAGTCGGGGCCGTGCGCCGCGTTTTGCCGGTGGATCCGTATTTGCCGTACCAATCCGTCGAGGTGGCGCCGGCGATGGACATCAATAACTTGAAGCAAGTGTTGATTATCGAGGGGAAATGATCTGGTTTTTTGGTTTTGTCTCCGCGTGCTTCGCGCATTGGTGGCTGGTGCAGATGTTCCCCGAGAGCGCCGCGCCGCACTTGCCCTTGATCGTGACCATCGCTTTTTCCATCGTGCGGGGGCCCGTCTCGGGGCAATGCATGGGCTTTTTTACCGGGCTTTTCGTCGATACCCTGAGCGTGCGCCTTTTCGGAGGCCAGGCCCTGGCGTTGAGCGCGTTGGGCTGCCTCGCCGGGCAATTTCGCAAAAAAATAGACTTTAATTCGGGGCTGGCCCAGGCGCTGGCGATCTTCACGGCTTCGCTGGCGTATGCGGCCGCCATGGAAGCGTTGAGCTTGATTTTTATGAATCAGACTTTGTCCGGCGCCGTGACCTATTTTATCGGGAAGCCGCTGACCAACGCGCTGGCGGGTCCGGCGGTCTTCGCCTTATTGGATAAAGCCGCGGCTTCCAGGCGCCGGCGGCTATTGCCAAGAGCGCAATGAAAAACCATAAGTTCGAATATTCCCGGCTGGCGCTGTTGGCCCGCATCTTTTACGTGGCGGTGGCGCTGATCGCGCTTAAGCTGTGCGAAATGCAGGTCATTTACGGCGACTGGTACCGGCGAGCGGCCGAGCGCAACCGGACGCAGGTTATTTTTCAGACGGCTCCGCGGGGGCGCATCATCGACCGCAACGGCCAATTGGTCGCCACCAACCGCTCCTCTTTCAACCTTATCTTTCTGCCCGGAAAAAAAACCGATTGGCAATATTTGCAGAAATTGGCGGGGGAGCTTTCTCCTTATTTGGCGCAAAAGCCGGAGGAAATTTTATCCGTCCTGAAGGACGCCCATTACCACAAGATTCCGGTCCGCTTGGCCGAAAATTTGGGAAGGCAAACCATGTTTCGCCTCGCGGAGATCAAGACCTTGTTTCCGGGGGTGGACTTGGTGCTGGAGGCGCGGCGTTTCTATCCCCGGGGCCGTTTCGCCAGCCATCTCTTGGGATATATGGGGGAGATGGATCCCAGGCACTGGCGTATTTTGCGCCAGAGGGAGGATTACCGGCAGGATGTGCGCATCGGCAAGCGCGGGTTGGAGGAGCTTTTCGAGCAGGAATTGAAGGGAGAGGAGGGGGGGCTCCATCTTGAGGTGGACGCGCAGGGACGCCTGCAGAGAGTCCTGAGGACCGACCCCTGGACTCCCGGCAACGACATCATCGTGACTCTCGACGCCGATCTGCAGCAGGTCGCCGAAGACGCTTTGCGGGCCTCTCCCAGCGGCGCGGGGGCCGTGGTCGCCATGGACCCATTTTCCGGGGATATTCTGGTATTGGCTTCCGTTCCCGACTATGACCCAAATTTATTCTTGCAGCCGCGGACTCCGGAGGTGCAGGAAGCCTTGAGAAAAATTCCCGAGTTCAACTTGGCCATCCAAGGCAGCTATCCCCCCGGGTCCATTTTTAAGATCATCACTCTTCTGGCGGCTTTCGATTCAGGCCGGGCCTCCCCGGAAGTTACCTTTCGGTGTCCCGGCTATTATACGTTCGGCACGCGCACCTTCCGTTGCTGGAAGAAGGAGGGCCATGGAGCGCTGGATATGGCCGGCGGCCTGGTCAATTCCTGCGACGTGTATTTTTATCAGCTCGCTCTTAAAACCGGGGCCCTCGTCATTGAGAACTACGCCCGGCAGTTTCGCATAGGCCAGGCGACTCATTTTCCCATCGGCGCGGAAAGCGGCGGCAACGCTTTCGGCCCATTCAGCGCTTCGCAGAAAGGCCAGAGGTGGGCCGAAGGCGACACCTTGAACTTGGCGATCGGGCAGGGGGAGCTGTTGGTGACGCCGATGCAGATGGCGCAAATGATCGCGGCCGTGGCCAACGGCGGTACGCTATGGAGGCCGCGCTTGGTGCGGCAGATCCGGTCTCCGGCAGGGCAATCGCTTTTTAAGCAGCGAATCGAAGTTTTGGGGACGGTGCAGGCCGGCAAAGGCTCTTGGGATTTTCTCAGGAACTCCCTGGTTAAAGTGGTTCAGGAGGGCACCGGCCACAGCAGCTATATCGCCGGGCTGGAAATCGGCGGAAAAACGGGAACCGCCCAAAACCCCCTTGGGGAAGACCACGCCTGGTTCGTGGCGTACGGCGGCGAGCCGGGGGCGCCCCCCAAGATCGCGGTGGCCGTTCTGGTGCAGCACGGCGGTCATGGCTCGGTCGCGGCGGCGCCGGTCGCCCGGAAGATCATCAGCCGGATGCTGAGCCGCCCGCAAAGTTGAGGTAAATATATGTCCATCGTTTTTAGACCGGCGACGGAGACTTTAAAATCCCAATTGGATTGGTGGCTGGTGGGGGCCGTCGCCTTCCTGTTGGGCTTGGGCACCGTCGCCATCATGTCCGCCGCCTCGCCGCTGGCGTTTTATACCCAGGTGTTGCAGCGCCACTTGCTGGCGCTGTCGGCGGGGTCGCTGGCTTTTATGCTGGGAATAGGCGTTCACTACAATGTCTTTCAAGATCAGCACAAGACTCTCTACGGCATCTGCCTCGGCTTGCTCGCCGCCGTGTTGATATCCGGAGAAACTTTCCGGGGCTCGAAATCATGGTTCCGGTTCGCGTATTTTTCTTTTCAACCCACGGAATTCGCGCGCATCGCCGTCGTCCTGATCCTGGCCGCCTATTTGGAGCGCCGCAAAAAGGTCATGGACAGGCTCGTGCCGGTATTGGGCGCGGTGGCCGTCATCGCTCCCATCCTCGCGCTCATCTTGATCCAGCCGGATTTTTCCTCGACGATCGCCTTTTTCCCGGTGTTCGCCGGGATGTTGTATTGCGCGGGTGCGCCGTTTAGGTACATTTTGGCAATGGCGGCGCTGGGCGGCTTGGCGTTCAGCCTGCCGTTGGCGTGGATATGGATTTCGCTCAATCCGGAGTGGACGCGGGGAGCCGTCCTGGTGGATTATTTTTCCAGGCTTTCGCAATTCGGCTGGCCCGCGGCCGCGTTGGCGGCGGCGGTCGCGGCGGCGCTGTGGCTGTTGTGGTGGTTTCTGGGACGGATCCGCGTCTTGGCGCCGGCCGCCTTTTTCTTTATGGCATTTTTTATCACGATGAGCGGTTATGGCGCGGGAGTGGCGGTGCATCATGGGCTTCGGGATTATCAGAAGAAGCGGGTGGTGGCTTTCTTGAAGCCTGAAAAAGACCCGAAGGGGGGAAGCTACAACATCCGGCAGGCGCGCATCGCCATCGGAGCCGGCGGGTTTTGGGGCAAGGGGATTTTTGCCGGAACGCAATCGCGGCTCGGCTTTTTGCCCGAAAGGCACACGGATTTCATTTTTGCCGTCATCGGCGAGGAGATGGGATTTCTGGGCGCCATGAGCGTTTTGCTGGCGTATTTGTTCGTCGTGTGGAGGATTTTGGAGACGGCGCGCTTGGCCCGGGATGGGTTCGGCTGCCTGGTGGCCACGGGATTTGCCGTCATGTACGGATTCTGCTTGATTATGAACACCGGCATGGCCGTGGGATTGCTTCCGGTGGCGGGCGTTCCCTTGCCGCTGGTTTCTTATGGGGGCTCGAGCTTGGTGATGTCGCTTTGGTCGCTGGGAATCGTCCAGTCCATTTATTGGCGGCGGACGACGTTTGTGTGATGATGACGACCGATGAAGGGCTTGAACAGCGCCACCGGGTACGGGTCTGTTTGTCGCGCTTGGGACCTTCAAAAGCGCTGTCGCATTTGGAGTATATCCAAGTGGTGCGCCGCGCATTGAGCGGATCGGGGCTGCCGCTGTTGCGTAAAATCACGGCCGGCCGTCGAATTGCGCCGCGGATGAGGGTCGCCTTCGGGCCGGCTCTGCCGGCGGGCTACGAAAGCTTGGCGGAGTGGGTCGACTTCGAGCTTTCTGAACGCGTCGACTTGGAGATTGTGAGGGACAAGCTTAATGCCGGCTTGTTTCGCGAGGTCGCGGGAGGCCTGTCGGATTTCGGCATTCGCATCTTGGCGGTCAAGCGGGTTCCGCTGCATTTTCCCGCTCTGGAGGCTTCGGCCAACGTCGTGGAGTACGAGCTGCAGGGAGAGTTTTCACCTGGGATTGGAGAAATTCTTTCCTGGTTTATGCAGCAAAAGGAGTACTGGATGGCGCCCGCCCCAAAGCCGGCGGAGCCGGGCGCGGCCGGCGCAAGCGGGAACCCGAGGCGGGTTTATCCTGCCGATGTCCGCGGCCGCGTGATTCGCCTTGAGCCCGTAAGGGCCGATACGGTGCGGGCCGCCTTGCGTTTCGGCCTCAACCCCGGTGGCGGCAGCGGCGCCAAAGTGAGGCCTGAGGACGTCGTGGGACATTTGTTGGCGCGCAGAAATCAGGACATGCCCGCTGTGCGCGTCCTGAGAGTCGGATTTTACACCGAAGATTCAAAATCGAGATGGATATCGCCCTGAACGCCGGCGGTTCGGGCAATGGGAGAGTGGCCATGGAAAGAGAGATTTTAATCAACACGTCTTACGATGAGGTTCGAGTGGCGGTTCTGGAAGACGGGCGCTTGTCGGAGTTTTTGTGGGAAAGAAGGGGATCGCAAAGCTACGTGGGCAACATTTATAAAGGAATCGTTGAGAACGTGCTGCCCGGCATTTCCAGCGCCTTCGTCAACGTCGGGTTCGAGAAAAACGCCTATCTCTATATCAGCGACGTCTTGTCGGAAAACCGCCGCAGCTCCATCGATCAGATATTGAAAAAAGGGCAGCAGATCATGGTGCAGGTCGCCAAGGAATCCATCGGCACCAAGGGCATGAAGGTCTCGATGGATATCTCCCTGCCGGGCCGCTACTTGGTCATGACGCCGCACCATCACCAAGTGGGGGTCTCCAAGCAAATCCTGGACGCCAAGGAACGCCGCCGGCTTCAGGTGATCGTGGAGAACCTGCTCAAGGAATTGGGGCAAGCCAGGGGCTGCGTGGTCCGGACGGAGGCGGAGGGGGCCAGCGACGAGGAGCTGTCGCTCGAGGTGAAATATTTAAACCGCATGTGGGAATCCATCCAGAAAAAATATGAAACCACTCCGGCCCCCTGCCTTCTCCATAAGGACTTGGATTTGACCCTGCAGGTGGCCAGGGACATGCTCAACTCAAACGTCAGCATCTGTTTGGTGGATTCCAAGGAAAAACAACAGAGCTTGGTCGAGTTCGTGGCCAAGATCGCGCCCGAGCTGGTGAAATGCATAAAGTTCTATGACGCCAAGACGCCCATTTTCACCGCCTACCACGTGGAGCCCGAGATCGAAAAGCTGCGTCAATCGAAGCTGAGCCTTCCAAGCGGAGGGAGCATCGTGATTCAAGAGGCCGAATCGCTGTGCGCCATCGACGTCAACACCGGAAAGTTCACGGGATCGAAATCCCAGGAGGAGACGGTCACGCAAACCAACGTCGAAGCGGCCAAGGAAGTCGCGCGGCAGCTCAGGCTCAGAAATATCGGCGGCATCGTCGTCATCGATTTCATCGACATGCGCAAGGCTTTTAACCGTCAAAGAATCGTGGAAGTGCTGCATGAGGCCGTCCGGACGGACCGCGCCAAGATCAAAATCCTGCCGATCACGAGGCTGGGCTTGGTGGAGATGACGCGGGAGCGGAAAAAGGAAAGCACGGCCAACCTCCTGACGCACGAATGCGAGCACTGCACGGGCTCCGGCCGCGTCCTGTCCGTCGACAGCATGCGCATCAAAATCCAACGGGAGATATTCCAGATGACGCGCGGGCGTCCCGGCGGCAACGTGCGGTTGATGCTCCATCCGACGCTCGCGGCCAAATTAAAAGCCAAGCAGCCGCAGGTGGAAAGGAACGTCCACCGCGCCGTCAAAATTCAGCCCGATCCGCAGGTCATGTGGGAAGATTACAAGATCGTTTTGGAGTGATGAGAGCGAGACCCCGTCTTTTGAAATGGGCCGCGCCGCTGGCGCTCGCGGCGGCCTGGACCTGGACGATGGCGGCCCCCGCGCGGGCGGGCGTCGCGGTCATCTACGACGGCGCCTATCAAAGGAATGTCGAGTTGTATTCGGCCAAGGACCACCGCTATCTGAGCGCGCGCGATGCCGGGAAAATTTACAAGGGTCAGATCTATTGGTATCCGCTCTCCGGGCAGGTGCACTTAAAATTGGGGCCTCGCCCTATCCGGTTTTCGGCCGGATCCAAAGAAGTGATGCTGGGAAATAAGGCCGTGCTGTTGCAGCGCCCGGTCCTGACCCGGGCGGATCAGGCCTATATTCCGTTCGAGTTTTTTTTATCCGAGGATTTTGCCCGGCATATGGGGATCAGGACGGACTTTGACGCCGAAGCCGGGGTCCTTAGGATCGGCAAGGACGACGACTCCGATTTTCTGAGATATTTTTCCTACCCGGATAAAACCCGCATCGTGCTGGAGTTCGACGCTCCCGTGCCCGAGCCCTCGTCGCAAAGGCGCGGCGACCGGCTGGAGATATCCATTCCCAAAGCCGTCGCCGCCGGCGGCAAGAAAATCGGGATTGACGACGAGCGCGTCGAGGAAATCAGCCTCTCGCAACAGAAAAAAGGAATGCTGCTTTCCGCGCGCCTAAAGGACGCCGCGGCCGAATGGAAGGTTTCCCGATTTGATGACCCGGATCGCTTGGTGCTGGACGTCTTCGGCTCTTCCGCGGCGGCCGCTGAAAAATCGCCTCTCGCGACCGTACCTGAGGCCGGGGCCGAAAAGACCCCTCAAGCTCCGGCGCCTACGCACGCGGCGCAGCGCGCGCGGCGCAAAATAGTCGTCGATCCGGGCCACGGCGGAAAAGACGGCGGCGCCCAGGGGCTGCGCCGGTCGGTGGAAAAAAACATCAATTTGCTGGTGGGGAAACAATTGGTCGAATTGCTGCGCCAGGAAAAGGCCTATGA
>JACQRQ010000021.1 GCA_016206405.1 Elusimicrobiota bacterium
CCCATCCTCGATGCGGCCTGAGCCGAAGCTCCGCAAATCCTGCCTTGCGATTTGGCTCCGCTTCCGTTAGTAGAACTGGCTCACTTCTCGTTGGCGTCCGGGCTTAATGGCCGCGGCCGTTCAGCCAGGCGTTAGACCCACCCAGTCAGCCAAAACCTCGCCGAGCACAAGGTACCCGTCTGACTGTTGACAAAAGGCAGACAATAGGCTATACTTTGATTGTGAAGCCGATTCGTTGGAATCAGGATGAGGATGAATGGCTTCAAGCTAATCGAGGCATTGGATTCGACCTTGCAGCACTAAAGATTGGAAGCGGGGAGATTATTGCCCTGACTGAGCATCCCAATAAGGCACGCTACCCGCACCAAAAGGTGTATGTTTTGGAGTTCCATGGCTACGCGTATCTCGTACCTTTCGTTGAAACAGAGGATGGGCTGTTTCTTAAAACAATTTTTCCAAGCCGACAGGCGACAAAGCTATATCTGGGCGGAGGTAAGCATGGCGAAACTCACTAAGGAAGAAAGGGAACTTGAGCGCTCTTTTGGGCGTGGCGAATGGAAGCCGGTTCCAAAGTCGGAGGTTCAGCGCTATCAAGGTTATTTTCGCGAGGCATTGCAAAAGACCAAACGGATTAACCTCCGGCTATCGCCAAGAGATCTCGAGGGGGTGCAGCAGCGAGCCGTTGAGGAAGGCATTCCCTATCAGACATTAATGGCGAGCGTCATTCATAAGTATGTGACCGGACGTCTAGTAGACCGTCAGGGGGTCTAACCAAGCGCTTATGCCGACCGGCGCTTTTTATGGAATCTTATAGCACCGGCGGCATAGCGTTGCGTTAGGCCGAGATTGGAGCAAAGCGACTGTCACAGATAGCCCATTGAATAATTGCCGGAGTCGAGCTATACTTTGGTTATGACCACGAAGCAGAAGGTAATCAAGGCGGTACAGACGCTGCCCAACAATGCCACCTATGAGGACGCCATGGAACGTCTCCTGGTTCTTGCCAAGATTGACAGGGGTCTGAAACAGCTGGAGGCGGGCGAGACGATTTCTCATGAGAAGATGAAATTGAAGATGAGGAAATGGTTGAAGTAGAATGGTCATCCCAGGCCTCCCAAGACCTGGAGTCTATCGTTGGATTCATCGCCAAAGACTCGCCTCAATACGCCCGCCTTTTCGCAGCAGACATCTTTCGTGTACTCGATCGAATCGCAGCATTTCCAAATTCGGGCCGCGTCGTGCCTGAGTCCGGGAATCCAGCAATCCGTGAAGTCATTATGGGCAGCTATCGGGTGATGTTTAGGATTGGGAAGGAGAAGATTGGTCTTATCACAATCCATCACGGCGCGAGACTGCTGGATCCTGACAAGCTCAAGTAAAGGGCTCCGGCCTAACCATTGGCTTGAGCGGACGGCGGCCTGGAGGAAGCCCAAATAGCCGCCGCTGGTCAGCCTCTGCGTTAGCGCTCGCGCAGTTGCAGCCCATTCTTCGTCCGAGGCGTCTGCACCAAACCGTGCAACTTTGGTTGCGCCCTTCGCAGAGCTTCGGGTACTAGCCGGGAGGCCCGTGGCCTCCAGCGTGCTTGCGCCTGCGGCGCCGGAGCAGGTGCCTCTGGCACGCCAGGTGCGCCGAGCTCTGCGAGGTGCCGGACACCCCCGTCGCTGTTTTACATAGGAACACGCGGTGTTTTATTGAATTCAAAAGCATTCCGCCAAAAAGATAGCGTGGAATATTTCCGACGGGTGACGCCGATGGGTTGTATCTGCCGAGGAGGTGAGCGAGTCCCGGTGGGACTCGCTCGGGCGCTACAGTCGCCGGGCTGGCCGTTCGCAGAGCTCACGGTACCTGGGGCGCCGGAGGCGCTTGCTCCGGCCGCAGGCAGATGTGCCCCATCGGCGGCAGGCCCTGTCGGAGATAAAACGCTATCGTATAAGAGAATCAAGGAGGCCCTTAGGGCCTTGACAGATACTATTTGGAGCGGCATAATAACCGTATGCGGATCGCCCCTCTATCCAGGCTGATCGCCTTGCTGGCGCTTTTCCCCGTTATGGCCGCGCATGCCGCCGGAGAGGTGGAGGGGCTTCCGGGCGTTCCTCCAAAAACATCGGCGCCGGCTCTCGAAGTACAAAAGTCCACGGAAATCAAGACTTCAACGGAAGCGGCCAAGCCTCCCGATTGGGCCCTTGAGTTCATCTCCAAAGAGCAGTACGGCATCCTCAGCAAGGGCGAGAACCGTAATCATAAAGCCTTCGAGTCCGCGGCCCTCGATCCTTCCTGGCAATGGTCTCACCGCTATTATCTCCGGAAGGTGTATTTCCTGACGCCGGAGGAATTCGCGCCGCTCGATAAGAAGGCGCGCGGAAAAATTTTATTTGAATGGGCGCTGGAGCGCGAATCGGCGATGCAGGTTTTGGAAGGCGCGGAAAACGGTCTCGACCCGGCGCGGCTTAAACTTCTCAACCTTTACGCGCAGGCCGGTTATTACGGCCCCGATCTGACCGCGGCGCTTTTGGGGGAGGCTTCGCCGGTCGCCGAGGCGCTGCGCAAGGCGGCTTCGGAATCGGCGCAGGCCGCGGCCACGGCGGCGACTCCTGAAAAATCGGCGATGGAGGCCGGCAAAGCTTTCGGCGATCTGGAAAACCAGGTGGTCGCCAAACTGAGGTTTAAACAGGCCTTCACGCCGGAATTGGGCGCGCCCGCCGATTACGGCTCCATCGATCAGGTTTACCGCTACGCCCGCATGATGGTCATGGACCCGACGGCGTTTCGCAAAGAGCGCCCGGACCTGTTTGAAAACGCGACCGATGAGGAGCTCAAGGCCCAGTTGGCCGTCCGGGAAAAGTTGGGACATATTTTTCCCGCCATGGACAGGCTCCGGGAGCAAGGCCGGCTGCAAATCGAGTTCGGCGACGACATGGGCTCCGGGTTGCTGGGACTGCATACGATGACCAGCAGCAAGGACGTGCGGGGCCGGGCGACCTGGATGCTGCATGTCAAGCTTTCCTCTCAACTCAAGGACGTGGACCCGGCGCTTTTAACCGAGACGATGGTGCACGAGCTGCAGCACGCCTATGACCGGGCCGTCAACGTCGAGCGCTACGGCCCTCCCATCGCCGAGGTGATTTATGGCTATCAAGAAAAGGAAATGAGGTCTTTTATCACCGGCGGCATCATGGGCTCGGCGTATCTGCGCGCTTATCACACGGCGGCGGCGCGGCTTCCCGAAAATTCCAATGCGCAGATGATGGATTGGGAGATTGAAAAGTTGAGCCGGATTCATGTGCTTCAAGAAGTCAGCCCCGAGGATTATAAGCCGACGTTGGCCAAAATGTCCCGGGACGTTTTAAGGGAACGGGGATATGTCCATCCTTGGGGCGGGCGCAACGGCGTGCGCGAAATACGCGACTTTTATCAGGAGGAGCTTCGCGACCTTTGGGCGGAGCGCGTCGCCGCCGCGCGCGGAGAGGCGGGGCTTGACGAAGAAATAAAAAAAGCCGCGCATGACGACGCCTACCGGATCGCTCTCAGGGCCTTTAAGGGAAAGGAGGTGCGGGGCTTGGCGGTCATCGACCGCGGCATCGAACAGACCCGAAAAATGATGGCGGCGCTCGATGAGGACGCGGAGCGCGGCCTCCAACTGAAAGCTTTGCCTTTGAAAAACGCGCGCGAAGTTCCGCCCCCGGGGGTCCAGAAATGAGGCGTCTGGTCTGGTCGCTTGTTTTTGGAATCAGTCTCGCCGGCGCGCATCCGGGAGACGCCCGGCTGCGCGCCACCGAGCTCAAGGACTTGGGAGTGCGGCTGGCCGTTCCCGCGGCGTGGAAGCTCGAGTCCAATTGGGCCAAGGAAGGCTGGGCCAGCCTGGTTTGGAATGAGGCGCAATCCGCCTCAGCCGCCTCCATCGACATTCTTTTCTATTCCGAGCAGTCCGCGCGGGGTTCCCGGGAAAAATTCGTGCGCAGTATCGAGCGCTTGACTGCGGCTCGGCCTTTATTGGAAAAGCCGCTGCGCGAAAATCTGCAGATATTCCGTGATGAGCGCTTGGGAAAGGCCCGGGTTTGGAAGGCGGTGATGGACTATACCGAGACTCTCAACGTCTATACCGGCCGCATGCGCCAGGCCCCGGCGCGGGAGACCTATCTCATCCTGCCTCACCCCAGGGGCATCGTCGTGGTCCGCCTGCAATCCACCCAAAAACTGCATGACCGTCTTCAAAAAACGCTTCTGGCGGTCGCCGAGTCCATCCATCCCATTTAAGTCCCTAAGGGCCTGTCAAACAATAACTGAGTCAATGTGGCCGAGGGGATTTTGGCCCAGGGCAAGGCGCGAAGCGCGAGCATACTTGAAAAGTATGTGAGCAATGAGCAACGCCGCCATGGGGCAAAAGCCACCGGCCCCTTCGGGGAGGGCCTATTTTGGGCGACTTCTTCGTTGCTCGATCGGTCACATAGCCGCAGCTATGCTCCCTCCTCGCGCCTCGAACTCACCTCAAACTCGGCCCTCCAAATTGATTCAGTTATTGTTTGCCAGGCCCTAACTCTCGCGTTGCGGATCCATCAAAGTGAACAGCCAGGCTCCGGCCGCGGCCGCCATGGCCAGAAGCAAAGAGCCTTCTTTCCAGCGCAGAAAAACCAGATGGCCCAGGCCGAAGAGGGCGCCGTAGATGAGAAGCAGCCCGCCCAGCCATTTGGCCAGAAAGTCCCAGCCTAAAATCTCGCCGCCGTATTTTTCTCCGCGGGTGACGGGCCCCCAAAGGCCTCCCGGGCGCGCAAGCCGGTAGAAGCGCTCCAACTTTTCCTTCGACACGGGAGCGGTCAATAATGTGGCCGACACCCAGACCGCGATGGAGACCGGCACGACCACCACGGCCTTGACGTGCAGAGGCGTCGAGGCCAGGGGGTAACCCATGAAATCGGCTTCCGGCATCAGCCGTCCCAGGCAAAGCCAGCCGATCGTCAACGCGAGGGAGGACGCCAGCGCCGCGATTTCTGAGTAGGCGTTGACCCGCCACCAGAACCAGCGGCCGATGAGGGCAAGCCCGACGCCGGAGCCCATCAGGTAGATGAATTGCCAGGCCTGCGAAATGGAGTCGATCCAATAAACGGCCACATACGCCGCCGCGACGGCGATGGCCGCGCCGGCGGCGCGGGCGACGAAGATATAGTGCTTTTCCGGGGCGCTGGGCCGGATGAAGCGGCGGTAGACGTCGTGGATCAGATAGCTGGTGCTCCAGTTGACGTGGGTGTCGATGGTGGACATGAAAGCGCCGAAAAAATACACGACCATCAAGCCGGCGTATCCCGGGCGGAGCACGGCCTTCATCACGAGCGGGTAGCCGGCCTTGTCCTTGAAAGCGTGGGCGGAAAGGTCCGGGAAAAGCGCCATCGAGGCCAGGCCCACGATGATCCAGGGCCATACCCGCAGCGCGTAGTGGGCCACGTAAAACCAAAGCGTGCCTAAAAGGGCGTGCCTCTCGTTTTTGGCCGAGAGCATTCTCTGGATGATGTAGCCGCCTCCGTCGGCGTCGTGGGAGGACCACCACAACAGGCAGACATAAATCATAATTTCCGAAAAAGGCGTATGGATGGAACTCAAATCCGCGGCCGGAAGAAAGCGCAGGGTCTCCGGATGGAAGCCGGGAAGGGCTTGGACCTTGGACAAAAGCGCCGCCATGCCGCCGCAGTGGCTCACCGCGAAAAACGCCAGAACCAAGGAGCCGGCCATGGCCACGCCGAACTGCATCAAGTCCGTCACCACCACGCCCCAGAAGCCGGATGAGAGGGTGTAAATCATGGTAATGGCCAGGCAGACGCCGATGGCCGGGCCCTCCGGAACGTCGAGCAGCACCGCCGTCACCGTGCCCATGCCCTTGATCACCCAGCCCATGACGATGAGATTGTGGCCGATGGAGAAATACAGGGCCTTAAAGCCTCTCAAGAAGGCCGCGGGCCGCCCTTCGTAGCGGAGTTCGATGAGCTCGTTGTCGGTCAGCACGCCGACGCGGCGCCACAGGGGGGCGAACAGAAAAACGCCCAGCATGGAGCCCACGCCCAAAGACCACCAATACCAGTTTTTCCAGATGCCGCCGACTCTCAAGAATTCGGTGATGGCCAAAGGCGTGTCGGAAGCGAAGGTGGTGGCCACCATGGAGGTTCCCAAAAGCCACCACGGGAGATGGCGGCCGCTGATGAAATAGGAGTCCGTGCTTTCGGACGCGCGGCGGGAAAATATCACGCCGACCGCCACGCATACGGCGAAGTAGACCGCGACGATTCCCCAATCCAGGACGGTTAGATGCATGGTCAAGGACGAACGCGCCGCCCCCATCCTACAAAATTAATTGCTATGATTTTTAAAAATTAGCCGTCGGGGGGCGCTGCATCGAAGACGCTGAAATCATCCGCGAAGTGAGGGCCGGACGGCGGGAGCTTTTCGCCGAGTTGGTCCGCAGATACCAGGACCGCATCCTCGGCCTGTGCGCCTCCATTCTTTCCGACCGCAGCCAGGCGGAGGACGCCGCGCAGGAAATTTTCATCAAAGCCTTCAGGGCTTTGGATGATTTCCGCGGCGGCGCGGCGTTTGCCACCTGGCTTTACCGCGTCGCCTCCAACCATTGCCTCGACCTGCTGCGCAAGAAATCCCGTCAAAAAACCGACTCCTTGGAGATGTTGGCCGAAAGGGAGGGGGAAAGGTTTGAGAAGCTTTTTGCCGCTCCGGACCCGGCCGGCTCTTTATTGGAGAGGTCCGATCTTGTCGAGAGGGCGCTGTCCCGGTTGCCCCCGGATTACCGCCTCATCTTGACCCTGCGCGAGTCCCAGGGCTTAAACTACAGGGAAATCGCGCAAGTCTTGAATTGCTCCCTGGATGCCGTCAAAGCCCGCCTGCGCCGGGCGCGCAAGGAGCTGGAGGGAAATTTGCGACACTTTTTGGGTTCGGAAAACGTCTAAATAGCGAGGCCGCCATGAACCACGACGAATTCGAAGAAGCGCTGTATGCCCTGTTTGACGGAGAGCTGGGGCCCGAGGACAGGCGGCGGGTGGAAAGTCATTTGGCGGGCTGCCCAAGCTGCCGCCGGGCGCATGCTCGCTGGGATCAAATATCGAAAGCTCTTTTTAAGCTTCCCCCGCCGCGCGCCTCGGAAAACTTTGTGGAACGGGTCATGGAAAGGCTGGATGAGCCCGCTGAAGTTTTCCGCTTTCCGCTGCCGTTGCCGCGCCCGCGTTGGCTGGTTCCCGCCATCGGGTTCGCCGCGGCGCTGCTTTTTTTGAGCGTGTACAAAAATGAGGCGGCGGTCTCGACCGAGGATTTGCTGCTCGCCAACGGAAAGGCCGGCATCGCTTCGGAATGGACTTTGCTGGCCAAAGCGTCCGATAAGGATGAGGTCCTCAACTTTGTTTTGGAGGAGCCATGAAATTGGAGTGGAAGCAGATTCTCATCGCCTTCATTCTGGGCGCCTTGTTGGCGGGCGGTCTCGGCGTCCTGGCGCTGAAGGTCAACGCCCACCGGCGCTGGGGCGGCGAGCAGGGCTACGCCCGCATGGTCGAGCGCTTCAACAAAAAGCTGGACCTGACGGCCGAGCAGAGCGCGAAGGTCGCCGCCATTCTGGAGGAAAAGCGCAAAAAGATAAAAGCAGTCAGAGGGGAGTTCGGCCCCCGCTTCGAGGAGATCAGAAATTCCGCCAGAGCGGAGATCCGCGCCGTTCTCGACGACCGGCAGCGGGAGAAGTTCGACAAGCTGCAGTCTAAAGGGGACTCCCGCTGGAAAAAGCGCCGCCCGGATGGGGAGTGAGCCGCGACCCGCATGAAGCGTTTTATCTGCTGCGCGCTCCTCGCCGTTTTATCTCCCCCGGCTTTCTGCGGGGAGGTCCTTACCTGGGAGGCTTGCGTGCGGGAGGCATTAGAGCGCAATCCCGGCCTCGCGGGCGCCGCCGAGTCGGTGTTGAAAGCCAGGTCGCAGCATCAAGCCGGCTTCAGCGGGTTTTTTCCGCAGCTCTCAGCGAGCGCCGGCCTGAGCAAAACCGATTCCGCTTCCAGCGAAGATTACAGCTTGGGCCTGTCGGCCCGGCAGAGCCTTTTTTCGGGATTTAAGGATAAAGCCGGCGTCGAAAGAAGCGCGGCGGATCTGAATTCCGCCGAGGCCGGATTCCAGGCGGCCCTGTCCAACCTGAGCTTTGAGCTCCAGTCGGCCTTCTCGCGGCTTCTCTACGCCCAGGAGCAGGTGCAGCTGGCCCAAATCATCTCCGAGCGGCGGGGGGAAAACGTCCGCTTGGTGGAGCTCCGCTACGAAGCGGGCCGGGAACACAAGGGCTCCTATCTTCGAAGCAAGGCGGCCAACCGCCAGGCCGAATTTGAGGCGTCCCAGGCCAAACGGGCTTTGCGGGTCGCGCAGCGCGAGCTCGCCAAAGCCCTCGGCAGATCCGAGTTTGACGTGATCGAGGTCACGGGAAGCTTCAAGACCGCGTCGCCCGAGGAGGCTCCGGAGTTTCGCTCTTTGGCGGCCCGGACTCCGGCGGTTGTTCAAGCCGAGGCCCAGGCCCGCGCCGCCCGCGCCGGCGTCGCCGTTTCCAAAAACCAGCTTTATCCGGACATTGCCGCCAGCGGCTCCCTTTCAAGGCGGGGAAGCGATTGGCCGCCCGGATCTAAAAATTGGTCGGCCGGCGTGAGCCTGTCGTTTCCCTTCTTTCCAGGAGGCCGCAATATCTTCGACGTCAAGAGCGCCCTGGCCGAGGAGCGCAGGTCCCGCGCCGGCCAAAGAAGCGCCTCCGACCAGGCGGCCTTGGATTTGGAGGACAAATTCGCCGCCTTTCAGGACGCCGCCGAGCAAACCGAGGTCCGGCGGGAATTTCTGGACGCCGCCGAAGTCCGGGCGCAGATCGCCAGGAGCCAGTACACCAGCGGCTTGCTGTCCTTCGAGGATTGGGACCTGATTGAAAACGATCTCATCTCCGGACAGAAGGCCATGCTCGCGTCGTTGAGGGATGCCGTGATCGCTCGGGCGGGCTGGGAAAGGGCTCAGGGAAAAGGGTTGAGGCCATGACGATGAAAAAGAAACTGTGGATAATTTTGGCCGTCGCCGGAGCCGCCGTCGCGCTGGGTTTGAAATGGCATGGCAGGGAAAGCGAAACGCCCGAGTTCCAGGATGCGCGGGTGACGCGGGGCGACATCGAGATCACGATTATGGCCACCGGCGTCGCGCAGCCCCAGAACCGCCTGGAGATCAAGCCTCCCATCGCCGGGAGGGCGGAGGACATTTTGGTGCGGGAAGGCGAGTCGGTCAAAAAGGGGCAAGTGCTGGCATGGATGAGTTCGGTGGAAAGGGCCGCGCTTTTGGACGCGGCGCGCGCCAAAGGGCCCGGGGAGCTGGCCCATTGGGAGGACCTTTACAAACCCACGCCGCTCATCGCTCCCTTGGACGGCCTGATCATCTCGCGCAACGTGGAGCCGGGGCAGAGCGTCGCGGCGCAGGACGCGGTGCTGGTCATGTCCAACCGCCTCATCGTCAAAGCCCAGGTGGATGAGACCGACATCGGCAAGGTCAAGCCGGGACTCAGGGCCCGCATCAACTTGGACGCCTATCCCCAGGAGAACCTCGAGGCGCGGGTGGACCATGTCGCCTACGAGGCGAAGACGGTGAGCAACGTGACGGTCTATGAGGTGGACGTCGCGCCGCAGCGGGTGCCGGAATTTTTGCGAAGCGGCATGACGGCCAACGTCGTGTTTTTGGCGGCCTCAAAACGGGACGCCCTCCTGCTTCCGGCCGAAGCCGTGCGGCAGAACGACGGGGGCGCGTCCGTCTTGCTGCGCGATCCCTCCGGCAAGAAGCGCCCGATTTCCAAGGAAATCGAGACCGGCCTCACGGACGGAAAGAGGACGGAGATCGTTTCGGGGCTTTCCGAAGGCGACACTGTGCTGGTCCGAAAATTCAAGATGCCGGGCCAAGCGGAGGCGCCTCAGACCAGCCCGTTTTCCCCCTTGGGCGGAGGCCGCGGAGGCCGCGGCGGGGGCGGCGGAGGCGGCGGAGGCGGCGGAGGCGGCAGGTCGCAGAGGAGCCGGTGACATGATCCGAATTTCAAAACTTAGAAAAACATATCAGATGGGCGAGGCGGCCGTGCCGGCCCTTCGCGGCGTGTCGCTTGTCATCGAGCCGGGGGAATTCGTGGCCATCATGGGTCCCTCCGGCTCGGGCAAATCCACTTTGATGCACGTTCTCGGTCTCCTGGACGTGCCTGACTCCGGCTCCTACGAACTCTACGGACAGGAGGTCTCAAAGCTGGGGGAAGACGAACTGGCCGGGCTGCGGGGCAAGGCCATCGGTTTTGTTTTTCAGCAGTTCAATCTTCTGGCCCGGACGAGCGCCCTTGAAAACGTCGCGCTGCCGCTGTTATACACCGCCAACGGCGCCGACCCATCCAGGCCCAAAGGGCTGCTGGAAGAGGTCGGTTTGGGCTCAAGGATTTTGCACAAGCCCAACGAGCTTTCGGGGGGCCAGCAGCAGAGGGTGGCCATCGCGCGGGCTTTGGTCAACGGGCCCGGCATCATCCTGGCCGACGAACCGACGGGCAATCTGGATTCCTCCAGCGAAGAGGAAATCATGGCCATACTCCGCAAGCTCAACGAGGGCGGCATCACGGTGATTCTGGTGACCCACGAGCCCGAAATCGCGGCGCACGCCCGGCGCATCATCCGCATGCGCGACGGAGTCATCCAGTCCGATGAGACCGCCACCGAGGCCGGGACCGCGGGCGGGGTGGCCGTCAAGACGGTTCAGGCGGAGACGGCGGTGCGGCCGCCGAAGATCGCGCCGCCCAAGTTCACCCTCAAGGAAACTTCGGAGCACTTCAAGCAGGCGGCGCGGGCTCTGCTGGCCAATAAGGTGAGGTCCGGGCTCTCGATGTTGGGCATCCTCATCGGCGTGGCCGCCGTCATCGCCATGCTGGCTCTGGGCCACGGGGCGCAGCAGGCCATCGAAAAGCAGCTCGCCTCGCTGGGCTCCAATCTCCTGGTCTTGAGGCCGGGCTCGAGGCGCGCGCACGGCGTGGCGCTGGAAGCCGGCGCCGTGACCCGCTTGACCCTCGAGGACGCGGCCGAAATACGAGCCACGGTGCCGTCCGTCAAGAAGACGGCGCCCTCCGTCTCGGGCCGGGGGCAGTTGGTCTTTGGGAACAAGAACTGGAGCACGCAGATTCTTGGAACCGGCCCGGACTATCCGTCCATGCGGGCTTCCGTTCCCCAAGTCGGGCGGTTCTTCAGGGCGGACGAGGACCGCTCCCGCTCCCGCGTGGCGGTTTTGGGGATGACCCCCGTCCGGGAGCTTTTCGGCGGGGCCAATCCCATCGGGGAGTTCATCAAGATAAACAAAGTCAATTTTCAAGTCATCGGCGTCCTCCCCGAAAAGGGGGCCAACAGTTGGCGGGACCAGGACAATCTGGTCGTCATCCCCATCACGACCGCCATGCGAAGGCTTTTGGGAAAGGATTTCGTGGATTCCATCGACATCGAAGTGGCGGATGCCTCCCAGATGGATGCGGCCCAGGACGCCCTCAGGGAGCTGGTCATCCGGCGCCACCGCCTTCCTCCGTCCCAGCAAGAAAGCTTTGAAATCCGCAACATGGCTGAAATCCAGGACGCGCTCAGCCAGACCAGCCGCACCATGTCTTTGCTTCTGGCCTGCATCGCGGCTATCTCGCTCTTGGTGGGCGGTATCGGCATCATGAACATCATGCTGGTGTCGGTGACCGAGCGCACCCGGGAAATCGGCCTGCGCAAGGCGGTCGGCGCCAGAAGGCGCGACATTCTGGCCCAGTTCTTGATCGAGGCGGTGGTCGTGAGCGTCTGCGGCGGCCTCATCGGCATCGCCTTGGGCTGGGCCGCCACCCAGGCGATGTCCCGCTTGGCCGGCTGGGCGGCCGCGGTTTCTCCCGGCGCGTCCGCCCTGGCTTTTCTTTTTTCCGCCGCCATAGGAATTATTTTCGGCCTGTGGCCGGCCCGGAAAGCCTCGCGGCTGAGCCCCATCGAGGCGCTGCGCTACGAGTAGCGCGGCGCCGCTCTCCGCCGCTCGATGACAATTCTCTCGACGGCAAGAATCCATTTTTTGTAAAATCATCACTCCTCCGGCTTTTTTATGAATGTTTTATATCTTTGCCCTAATTTTCCGCCGAACTATTATCATTTCTGCGTCGGCCTCAAGGAGGCGGGGGCCTCGGTGGCCGGCATCGGGTGGGAGTCCTATGAGAGGCTCCGGCCCGAGCTTAAAGGGGCCCTGAGCGAGTATTGCCATGTGCCGGACATGGGAAATTACGAGCATGTCCTGCGCGCCTGCGCCCACCTCACCTCCCGCCTCGGGAAAATGGACCGCATCGTCGCCCAGGAAGAGCACTGGATCGAGCTCGAGGCCGCCCTGCGCCTGGACTTCAACGTCGGCGGTCCCAAGCCGGCGGATATCCGCGCCTTGAAGCTGAAATCGCTGATGAAACAGGTGTTTCAGAAGGCGGGCGTGCCCGTGGCCCAGGGAGAGATCGCCGTCGGCCCTGAGGCCGCGCGGCGCTTCGCGGCGCGGGTGGGATACCCGGTCATCGCCAAGCCCGACAAAGGGGTGGGGGCCTACGCGACCTATAAGATTTCCAACCCGGCCCAGTGGGAGAATTTTTTCGAGCGCAAGATCCCGGATGCCGACTATATTCTTGAGGAATTTCTCGACGGCCGCATCCAGTCCTTCGATGGCCTGACCGGCCGCGACGGTTCCATCGTGTTTTTCACCTCGCACATGTTCAGCACCGACATCATGACCGTGGTCAACGACGACGACCACCTCCATTACTGGTCCCTGCGCGACATCCCCTCCGATTTAAACGAGCTCGGCCACACGGCCATCGCGGCCTTCGGGCTCAAGGAGAGATTCTTTCACCTGGAGTTCATGCGCGGCCCCCGCGGGCGGTTGACGGCCATGGAGATCAACGCCCGGCCTCCGGGCGGCCTCACGACCGACATGTTCAATTACGCCAACGACATCGATATTTATCGCCAGTGGGCCAACGTCGTCGTCAAGGGCCGCTTCGAGGCGAGCTATGACCGGGCTTACCACGTCAGCTATATCGGCCGCAAGGAGCGGAAAAATTACGCTCACTCCCGCGACGAGGTGCTGCGGAAGTTCGGTCCCGCGATATTGACCCACACCCCCATCGACTCGGTGTTCCGGCGCGCCATCGGGGACTACGCCTTTTTGGTCCGCTCCAAATCGATGGAGGACCTCTGGCCCATCGTGGAATACATCCAGGAGCAGAGGCAGTGAACTCCGAATATAAGAAATGGCGGAGCTCCGCTTTGGGCCGCGACATGGAGCTGAAAGTTTATGGCCGCGGCGGCAAGCCCATCCTGGTTTTTCCCTCGGCAGGGGGGCGCTTTTTTGAGTATGAGGATTTCGGCATGGTCGAGGCCCTGCGGCCCTTTTGGGAGCAAGGGCGCGCGCAGCTCTTCACCGTAGACGGCGTCGACCGGGAGTCGTGGTTCAACGCGGGGCTTTCCCCGGCCGACCGCGTCCGGCGCCATGAGGACTACGAAAGATACGTTTTAAACGAGGCCGTTCCCTTCATCCGCTGGCTCAACGGCTCCTCCGGTTCCCTGCTGACGACCGGCTGCAGCATGGGCGGCTATCACGCGGCCAATTTCTTTTTCCGGCATCCCGAAGTTTTCGACGGGGTGATTTCTTTGAGCGCGCTCTACGGCCCCAAGCACATTTTCGGCGACGCTTGGGACCCGTCCCTGTATTATCATTTCCCGCTGGCGTACCTGCCCGGCCTTGAAACCCCGCATATTCTCGGGCTCTTGAGGCGCGGCAAAATCATCCTATGCGTCGGGCAGGGCGATTGGGAGGCCTGCGGCGACTACGACTGCATCGGCGAGACGCGCGCGATGAAGTCCGTGCTGGATGCCAAGGGGATTCCCTGCTGTGCGGATTTTTGGGGCTGCGACGTCAGCCACGATTGGGCGTGGTGGCGGCGGCAGATGCCCTATTTTCTGGACCGCATCTTGTGATATGCCGGAAAATACGGGCGTGACGCCCGAGGAATCGCTCAATTCGCCCCGGAATGGGTATCCTATTGAAAAGGCTATGGAACTCGGCTTGGGAAGCGTCTCCGAAGCGGCGCGAAGTTTTTGGAATTTACTAGTCCGGGTTTGCCGCGGGCTTTACCGGAACTACTGCTTCGACATGGCGGCAGAGCTCGGCTTTTATTTCCTGTATTCGTTTTTCCCGTTCTGGGTCTTCGTCATCGCGCTTCTCGGCACCCTTCCCATCGCGGCGACTCCCAAAGAGATTTTGTCCATGCTGGAAAAATTTATGCCGGGGTATTTGTTCGCCCTGGCGGGCCCAACGGTGCTGGACATCCTATTTAAGCCCAGGCACTGGCTCGCTTTGGGAACGCTTCTGCTCGCCCTCTATGCCTCCTCGTCGGCCACCACTTCGCTTATGGCGGCGCTCAATAGGATTTACGGGACGCAGGAAACGCGCGCCTATTGGAAATGGAAGGGGATATCTCTTTTGCTCACGGCGGCCCACGCCGGAATCTTGACCATCGCCTTCTTCCTGCTGGTGATCGTCCCGGTCGCGAGGGACTGGCTTATCGGCTACGTGGGGTTTCACGGTCAGGTACGGCTGCTCTTCGGCATGGCCCGTTGGCTCATCGCCGTCGCCGTCATGTTTTTCGGCGTCGCGCTGATCTTCAGCTTCGGCCCCGGGGTCCGCAATCGCGTCAAGCTCGTGACCCCCGGCACCTTGGTGACGATCGCCGGCTGGCTGCTTTTTTCCGAGATCTTCGGGATCTACTTGAACAGCATAGGTCCCAATAACCTCGTTTACGGCGCCGCCGGGGGGATCATCGGCCTTTTGACCTGGCTTTACGCCATGGGCTTCATGATCCTGGTGGGCGCCCAAGTCAACCGCGAGCTCGAAAACACCTGACATCAAGCGTTTCTTCCACGCCTTCGGGTTTAGGAAGCACTCCACCGGCGCGGACATACCAGTTCCTACTGAGGATCAAGCCCCAGCGCGTTAAGACTACGCGCGGCAATGCCGGCATCATGCCGGCGTAACGGCTCGGCGAAATCAGCGAGCGCCTAGTCCCGACAGGCGATTAACTATCTCTATTTTACAATGTAAAATAGAGTCATGTATTCTCGACGCTTAGACTTGCCCAAGCGGAACAGCTTCTTTCTATTCGGCCCACGGTTGACCGGCAAGAGCACGCTCTTGCGCCAATTTTTCGCGGATGACGGCGTTCTTGCGCTGGACTTGCTTCATCCCTCCATTCATCAGAAGTACCTCGCCGAGCCTGCGGCTCTCTTGCGCGAGATTTGTCTGCAGCAAGCTCGACAGAGGAACTTGATGACGACATTATCTTGCAGTAGCAAGTCTTATATATCTGCCGCCGATATTGATATACTAAGTTATATTATGATGCCATTGACAAATATACGTTCGTATATTAGACTTATGGTGCCAAGCGGGAGCGGAACGCGCCATGAGAAAAGAACAACTGCCCATTTCCAGCGAACACAAGCTGGATCAGATAATGTCCTTCGGACGAAGAGCCCCGGAGGGGCTGGAAGCCATGCCGGTCCATGCTTTCATCCGCATGGCACGGCATGCGCTCCGGATGACGCAGGCCCAGCTTGCAAAGCGAGCCGGCATTCCGCAATCCCATTTGGCCGTGATCGAGACCGGAAAGCGGGACTTCAAGCTGGCGACTCTGCGGAAGATCTATTCGGCTTTGGGCGGCAACCTGATGGTCGTCGGCAGGTTCCGCAAGAGGCCCGCTTCCATGGTCGCGGAACGAATCCGCGAAGTCGCGCGTAAGAAGATCATGCGCGTTGCCGGGTCCATGGCGCTGGAAAAGCAGCTCCCCGATGACGCGATGATCAAGAAGCTGATCAAGGCGGAGGAGGATCGGCTGCAGCGCGAAGGTTCGACCGATATCTGGGAGGATTAATGGTACGCTTTGACACGCCGGAAGGAGCGACACCCATCGAGGACGCTTCGGGCTTGCTCGTCGAAGCGGTCGTCACCTATGCGGACTTGAGCGAGAAAGAAACCGAGAATATCATAAGGGCCGTCAACGAGCACATGCGCCCGCGAATGCGGCGCCCGGCGGTCTGGCTTAGCGAGGAGTACGTCCGCCAAGTGCATCGGGATATGTTCGACCGCGTGTGGGAGTGGGCGGGCCGCTACAGGGACGCGGAGTTGAACATCGGTGTTGCGGCGCATCGCATCCGTGACGAAGTCGGCAAGCTTTGCCAGGACGCGGCCTACTGGGACGATCAGAAGGAGAATCCATTGCCCGTCTTGGAGCGCGCCGTGCGGCTCCATCACCGCCTATCGTGGATACACCCTTTCCCGAACGGCAACGGCCGACACGCGCGCCTCATGTCCGATATCTACCTGCGCGTCTGCCGTCATAGGCTTCCGGATTGGCCGAGTTCGGCGCTGGGCGGCCCTGGCGACCTGCGAGACGCCTATCTCGACGCTTTGCGGAAGGCGGATGGCGGAGACTTCGGGCCGCTGGTCGAGTACACGAAGAGGTTCTTGTCGGCGTGATGAGACATTCCGGGGTGGTTCATGAGTCGTAAAGCGAAAAAAGCCAGTCGCGCGCGATGGCCGATTCGAATTCTCGACAAGAAAGAGGATGACCGAGAAACGCTCCGATATTGGCTTTCGCAGACTCCGGAGGCGCGGATCAGCGCGGTCGAGGTTCTAAGGGAGCAGATGTACAAAGTGAAGGGCAAGAACAAACTTCCCCGCTTGGTCCGCGTCGTTCGATTGAGGGAACTTCACGAGGGGAAGTAGGGAGGCCATGATGATCTGGGCGGCATACGAGCGCGTTTCGACGGATGAGCAGGCCTCGGAGGGGCATTCCATCGAGGTCCAGGAGGAGGCCATCGAGCGCTGCCTCAAGACCAAAGGGGACCAGCTCTTTCGGCACTACACCGACGCCGGCCTTTCCGGCGCGTCAATGGAACGGCCCGAGCTGCAGGCTTCGCTTGAGCGAAGTCCTGACGGAGACCTGTCGTAAACTGTATAATACCGCTGTTGGAATGAGCGCCGCGGGGCGCCAGGAGCGCCTCAGGCTTCTGGGCTCTCGCGTTGAGATTCGGGTCACGGGAGGGCATTACAGTCAAGTATTTCTTTCACACCTTCGGGTGCAGGGTCAACCAGTACGAGACGGAGTTGCTTCGGACCCGACTCAAGGGCGAGGCCGCCGCGGGTTTCGCCGAGGCGGACGTCTGCGTCATCAACACCTGCACGGTCACCCGCGAGGCGGACCGGGACTGCCTGCGGCTGCTGCGGCAAATCACCTCAAAAAATCCCTCCGCGCGGGTGGTGGTGACCGGCTGCTACGCCACCCGGGCGCCCGAAGAAATCCGCGCGGCGGCGCCTCACGCCGTGATCGCCGGGAACGGCCAAAAGGATGATATCCCCGCGCTATTGGGCTGCGGGACGCTGAGTCCGGACGATGTCGAGCCGGCCGCTCTCTCCGGGCGGCGATCGCACGGCGGCGCGAAGGGGATCTCCGGTTTTCACGGCCATTCCAGGGCTTTCGTCAAAGTTCAGGACGGCTGCAACATGGAGTGCGCGTATTGCATCATTCCCTCGGTCCGGCCGGAAATGACCTCCCGGCCGCTTTCCGACGTGTTGTCCGAGGTGGGCGGGTTGGTTGAAAACGGCTACCAGGAGATCGTGCTCTGCGGCGTGAGGCTTGGGCGCTATTTGGTTTCGGACCATTCAGGGCCCGTTTCCAAGCGCGTGGATTTCGTTGGGCTTATGGAACGCCTTTTGGCGCTTCCCGGAGATTTCCGCGTCCGGCTTTCGTCCTTTGAGATCACGGACATAACCGACCGCCTGCTCCGGGTATTGGCGTCATCGCAAGGGAAATTTTGTCCGTCCTTTCACCTCCCGCTTCAGTCCGGCTCCGGGGAAACGCTCAAAAAAATGAAGCGCTGGTACTCGCCCGAGTTTTACCGCCGGCGCGTCGAGGCCCTCCGGCAGGTGGCGCCGGAGGCCGGGCTTTTCACCGACCTCATGGCCGGCTTTCCGGGAGAGACGCGGGATGAATTCGAGCGCAGCCTGGAGTTTGTCGAAGCGCTGTATTTCAGCGGCCTTCACGTTTTCAGGTTTTCGGCCCGGGCGGGCACTCCGGCGGCCTCTTTTCCGCAGGCGGCCGGGGAGGAGGAGGTCATGCAGCGGGCCGCCAGGATGCGGCAGTTGGACGTCAAGCTCCGGACCCGCTTCGCGGCCCGGTCGGTCGGCCGCCGCAGGAAGGTGATTATTGAGGACGGCCGGAGGGGGCGGGAAGGCCTGACGGAGCATTTTTTGAGGGTCAGCCTCGGCGCCGAGGCCCGCGACCTCACGGGCCTTCGATGGGCCCGCGTCACCGCTCACGAAGGCCCCCTCGCGCGGGCGGTTGTGGATTAAACTCTTCATAAGCTATAATGAACGGCTGTCCGGAGCAGCGCCTCCGGCGCCCCAAGTGCCAGCACGCTGGGAGTCTCTGACTCCCCGGCGGGGATCCGAAGCTGCGCGGAGGATGCCGCGAGCTCCGAGAGCGGCCGGAGAGAAATGAGCTCAAACTGCATGTTCTGTTTGATCGTTTCCAAAGAGATCAAATCCGACATCGTGTTTGAGAACGAGCATGTGTCGGCTTTTAAAGACATCAACCCTCAGGCGCCGGTGCATATTCTCATCGTTTCCAAGAAGCACCTGAAGTCGCTCGCGGAAACCGGTCCCGAGGACGTGCCCCTTCTGGGGGAGATGCAAAGGGCCGCGGTGGAGTTGGCGGCCCGCTACAAACTCGACGACGGATTCCGGCTCGTCGTCAACAACGGCCGCGAGGCGGGTCAGTCGGTGGATCATCTGCACTATCATCTTCTGGGGGGCCGCCGGCTTAAATGGCCGCCCGGATAGGCCGGCATCAGTGGAAGGGGGTGAGTTGGTTTAATGGTGTTCGTTAAAATTCGAGAAGGCGAAAACATCGACGAAGCTCTCAGGCGCTTCAAGCGCGAATGCGAGAAAAACGGCATTTTAAAGGAGATCAAGCGGCGCGACCGCTACATGTCTCCGAGCCTCAAGCGCAAGCTGAAAAGTCAGGATGCCAAGCGGAAAATGCGGCGCAGACGGCGCTGAGTCCGCGGCCGCCGGGAGTCCGGGCGGGTCAAGCGGGCATCGGGCCGGGGGCTTGGGCTGCTGTCTGTCCTTGAATTAGACCTGTTTCGTTCCCACCTGGTTTACGCTTCTTGCAAGGATGATTGCGGAAAAATCCGTGGGTAGAGTGCCAGAGAACGTGTTGGATGCCATCCGGGAACGGCTCGACATCGTCGACGTCGTTCGGGATTACATCCCGCAACTGAGGAGTTTGGGCAGAAATTTCAAGGCGCTCTGCCCCTTTCACCAGGAAAAAACGTCCTCGTTCATGGTCAGCCAGGAGAAGCAGATTTTTCACTGCTTCGGCTGCGGGGCCGGCGGGGACATTTATAAGTTCGTGATGCAGATAGACGGTCTGAGCTTTCCCGAAGCGGTGGAAAAGTGCGCCGCGCGCGCCGGCGTCTCGCTGGAGAGCTATAAAGCCCGGCCGACGCCCCGGGACCGGGAGCGGGAAGAGCTCAAGAAGGCGATGGCCTTCGCCCAAAAATTCTACCGGGCGGTTCTGACGCGCCGCCAAAGCGCGGAGGCTGTGGCCGCGCAGAAATACCTGGAGGGGCGCAAAGTGTCGGCGGAAATCGCCGAGCGCTTCGGCTTGGGCTGGGCGCCGGGCGGCGGCTCCGCCTTTCTGGAGGAGGCGCTCGGACGGGATTTTTCGCCGGAGATCTTAAGCCGCGCGGGCCTGGCGGCCTACCGCGAATCGGCCGGCAAATACCGGGACGCCTTTTGGAAGAGGGTTCTTTTTCCCATCCGCGACCCCAAGGGCGAGGTGGTCGGCTTTGGGGGGCGGGTTCTCGGAGACGAGGAGCCCAAGTATCTCAATTCCCCCGAGACCCCTCTTTTTTCCAAAGGCAAAGTGCTGTATGGATTTTTCGAGGGCCTGGCGGAAATCCGCCGGCGCAAAAAGCTGGTGCTTCTGGAGGGCTACATGGACGTTTTGGCGGCGCATCAATTCGGCATCGGCTGCTGCGTCGCCCCGCTCGGAACCGCCGTCACGGAAGCGCACGGGCTTTTGATCAAGCGCTACGCGCAAGAGGTGATCCTGCTTTTTGATCCCGACCCGGCCGGACAGCGGGCCTCCATGCGAAGCGCCGAGCTCCTGATGGAGCTGGGAATCCCCGTGAGCATCGCGACGCTGCCGGAGGCGCTTGACCCCGACGAGTTTCTGCACCTGCGCGGCGCGGCGGCTTTCGAAAAGCGCCTGGAAGCGGCCCAGGACTTGATTGATTTCCAATTGGAGGCGGCCCTGCGAGAAGCGGGGCCGGGCGATAAGCCCAAGATCGCCGCGGAGCTCCTGCACACGGTGGCCAAGCAGCCCGACCAGATTCTCAAGGGGGAGTGGATCCGCCGCTTGTCCAACCGCCTTGACCTGGATGAAGGCTCGCTGAAGGCGGAGCTGGAGCGCACATCTAAGAAAAACCCGTCTTCGGCTCCGAGCCGGATCACCCCCAAGCAAGGGGGCCGCGAGCCGGAAGCGCCGCTTAATTTTGAGACGGAGGTGACCCGCTTTCTCCTGCGCTATCCCAATTACGCGCGGGAAGCCGCGGGCCTCAAGGAAGCCGAGTTCGCCGACGCGCGCTGCCGGCAGATTTTCGACGCCATGCGGCAGCTTATCAAGGACGCCCCGCTTGAAAGGCGCAGCGTCCTGCCGCGCCTCATCGAGGCCCTGCCCGAGCACAGCGAGTGGTTGACCTCTCTGGGCCTGGAATCCTCCGAGTTTCTTTCGCCCCAGGTGGAGTGGGAGGCCATTCGCAAGCGTTTCCGCCGCCAGAGCCTGCTTCGCAAGAAGGAGCTGCTCGACGTCCAGATCCGGGCGATGACGGAGGGGGCCGTCCCTGCGGACGCCGAGATTCAAAAAGAGTACCAACGGGTGCTCAAGGAATTGAAGGGAAGTTGAACTTTTCCGCGCGGTCGCGCGCGCAATAAAGAGAGGTGGTTAAATTCATATGTCTATTCCTTCACACAAAGCCCTGACGGATTTGATCGAGCTCGGCAAAGAGCACGGCTACCTGACTTTGGAGGAGGTCAACCGGTCCCTGACCTCGGCCACCATGTCCAGCACGGAGATCGACAGCCTGATGTCCACCCTCGAGGACCTCGGCATCGAGGTGGTGGACCGCAAGAAATGGAAAGGCGTCTCCCACGCCGAAAAAGAGGCCTACACGGAGGAGTACGAGGCTTCCCAGGACGTCTCCAACTCCATCCGCATGTACCTGTCGGAGATGGGCAAGGTGCCCCTTTTGTCCAGGGAGGAGGAGATTTATCTGGCGCGCAACGTGCGCGAGAAGGAAAAGGAGCTCCGCTTTCTGGTGCTGGAGTCGCCCATCACGATGCGCGAAATCCGCAGTTGGGAGACCTTGATCGAGCAGCAGGAGATGACCCCCAAAGAGCTCATGCCGCGCGGGCGAAAGTCGGCTTACGAGCTGGCCGGCATGCGCCGCAGGATAAAATCGGTGGCCCAGTTCATCAACCGGGCGGAAAAGTCCATCGAGAAGCTGCGCGAGCAGATGCGCGCTGTGGGCACCAAGAGCGCCAAGCGCAAGCGGGTGGCGGCGATGATCGACGCCCGCGTCAAGGAGATCGTGCTTAAGATCATCAGCCTGAACCTCAACCAGGACAAGATCAAACGCTTGACCAACAAAATCAAAAACCTGGCTTCCCGCATCCAGGACTGCCATGACGAGCTTGAGCGCTACGCCCAAAAATTCGGCATGACCCACACGGCCTTAAACGGCTTATACGAACAGCACAAAAAGGGCGATCTCACCGCCCAGGCCTTCAGGGTCAAGACCCGCTTTTCGCCCACGGGGGTGGCCTCCGCCGTGGAGAACATCCACGCGGTGGAAGAGCGCCTCGACCGGCTGACGCACACCGTGCCGATTCCCGTGCATCAATTCATGGAGCTCAACCGCAAGATCGTCTCCTTGGAGAGCCAAATCCTGGTCGACAAGCTCAAGCTCATCAAGGCCAACCTGCGCCTGGTGGTTTCCATCGCCAAAAAGCACGTCAACTCCAACCTGGAGCTTTCCGACCTCATCCAAGAGGGGGGATTGGGGCTGATGAAGGCGGTCGAGAAGTTCGAGTACAAGCGGGGATTCAAGTTTTCAACGTACGCGACGTGGTGGATCCGCCAGTCCATCAACCGCGCCATCGCCGACCAGGCGCGCACGATCCGCATCCCGGTGCATATGAAGGAACTGGTGTCCAAGCTCATGAAGGTGACCCGCCGCTACCGGCAGGAGTTCGGCCGGGACCCGAAAATCGAGGAGTACAGCAAGCACCTGCACCTTTCCATGGACCGGGTCAAAAACGTGCTCAAAATCATGCAGGAGCCCATCTCTCTGGCCACGCCCATCGGCGAGGAAGAGGAGTCCCATCTGGAGGATTTTATCGAGGACAAGACGGGCGTGGCGCCGTCCCACTCGGCCGTGTCCTATTTGCGGCGCAAGGAAGTGGAGAAAGTCTTAAGCACGCTCACCGACCGCGAAGCCAAGATTTTAAAGCTCCGCTTCGGGCTGGATTCGGGCTATCCGAGGACCCTCGAGGAAGTGGGAAGGATTTTCAAGGTGACGCGGGAAAGGGTGCGCCAAATCGAGGCCAAAGCCATACGCAAGCTGCGCCATCCCAGCCGCAGCAAATCGCTGCGCGACTACACCGAGGATTGGCTGCAGTAGCTTATTTTTTCTTGAAGGTTTCCCGGAGCCATTCGGCGGCGAGATCTTTGCCGCCCAGGCCGAAAGCCAGGGCGAGACAAAAACCGGCCGAGGCCAGAACGATGTTAAGGCTCGAGGCCAGGATTTCGGTGTGCAGCCCGAGCTGGTCGAGCGCCATCAAGCCCGCAAAGATGATGACCGTCACGTAGGTGCCTTTGGAAAGGGTTTCGCCGCCGCGCAGGTTGTTGGTTCTGGCCGCGTCCCCGACGATGTCCGAAAGAAAGCCGCCGAAAAGAATGCCCCCCGCCAAAACCAGGATCGCCGCCACGAGCTTTGGAAAAAACATCAAAAACTTCTGAAGCAGCTCCGAAACCACCGTCAACTGTATCGCGTTGGAGGCGGAGATGATGAAAACCAGCAGAATCAGCCAATAAACGGCAAAGGACAGGGCGTAGGTGGGAGATTTTCCCAAGCCCAGCCGCGCCATCACCTCGTTGATTCCCACGCGGCTCGTGACCTGGTCAAAACCGGCTTTTTCCAGTATTTGCTCGAAAACGGTCTTGAAGATTCGGGACAGATAGAGGCCGGCGAGCACCAAAACGAAGGCGGCGACGAAGTTCGGAATCTGCCACACCAAGCGCTGTCCGATATTAAGGAAGGGATCCAAAATCAAGGTGATAAGCTGCTGCAGCATTCTTATATTATATGACTTAAATGTCTGTTTCCGCTAATTTCCTGTCTGTTTCCAGTTTTTCACTCTACCACTGACCACTCGATCACTCGACCACTTTTCTCCCACTTTACCACTCTACCACTTCCCAATTGCCACTCGATCACTTTTCTGCCACTTTATCACTCTACCACTTTACCACTTCTTCCTCGCCACTCTATCACTCCCCTAATAGTGACCAAAATCACCTTGACAAGAAGGGTTCCCCCTGTTAGCCTTATTAACGGGGGTGGCATTCATGTCGGTCTTTTTTAACCGGCGTCGGTTCGCTTTGTATAAATGGCTGCTCGCGGTTTCTCTCGCGGCAGCCTCTCTCTTTGCCCCCATCTCCGCCTTGGCCGCGACCGTCGTTTCGGCCGCGCGGGGCCGCGTCGAATTTAAAGAATCCGGCGAGCGGCGCTGGAGGCGCGTGCGCGTTCCTCAGACTCTGTCCAGCGGCGACCAGGTGCGCACCGGCTGGGTCTCCAGCGCGGAAATCCGCTTTGACGACGGCTCCAAAATGGTGGTCGGCGCCAACGGCTCCTTCATGCTTGAAAAATCGGAAAGCGCGCTGCAGCAGGTGCGCATGAATTTGGGAAAGCTCCGCGCTTGGGTGCGCAAGCGCAGCGCCAGGAGCTTCCGCGTGCAGACCCCGACGGCGGTCTGCGCCGTGCGCGGGACGGAGTTCTCCGTCGATGTGGCCCGGGGCAGCGGCAATACCCGGGTGGACCTCTACAACGGCCTTCTGGCCGTGTCCGACAACCGCGGCCGGGAGCTGCTGCTCACTCCCAACCAGAGCGTGCAGGTGACCCCCGGCGGCATGAGCGCGCCCCGCCGCTTTTCCGACATGCAGCGCAGCCTGCAGACGCAGACCCGCCAGGAGATGCGCCAGGAAGTTTCCCTGGAGATGAGCAAAGAGGAGGTTTTATCGGCCGCGGCGCGCGAGATGAAGATGGCCGAATACCAGCAGGGAAAAACGATGATCGACGTGACCGGAAACCGCGTGCGCCTGGAGCAGTACATCCTGCGGCCCAAACCGGACCAATTCAAGCTCGTGGTCTTAAACGAGCGCGCCGACCGCTTCGATTATTTTTATTATTTGGGCCAATTCAACACCACCCTACCGACGGACCTGAGCACGGCCCTGCGGCAGCTTCCGGGCTGCATCGCCGCCGCCTGCGGCTATTACCTGACGGGCTACGAGACGGGGCGCTCCAACACCCAAGACGGCATCCGGGAAGTCGCCCTGGGGGGCCACCAAGTGGACGTCAACGCCAACTTGGACAGCAACGACAACGTCGCCTCCCTTTACGATCCCAAAACGGACGCTTTCTTAAACGTCTCGGGCCAGGGGGTGTTCAAGACTCTATTCGACAATTACGGCTTTTATATCAACGGCAAGCTCAAATACGGCTGGACCGGGAGCGGCATCACCAGTTACAGCGACGCCACCCCCGCCTCCACGGCCGACCCCATCACCGGCGCGGTTTTGACGACGGCGCTCCCGACGCGCTCGGCCCCCTCGCTTTGGTCCACGACCGACATGCACCAGGTCATCTTGGAGTCTTACGATGATGGGACCTTCACGTTGTGGGACAACTACATTATTTCCGATGAGGGGAAGATCGCAAAATCCTCCGATTTCGCCGGAATCACCTCAGGCGCCCAATTTAAGTCGGTGCTGCTGAAGTGGAATTACGAGCAGGTGATTACCGCCTCCGAGTTTCAGGGGAGAAAGATAGATTTGGTGGTGGCGCCGAAGATTTTAATTGAGTCGGGGCTCATACCATAAAGTGTAAGTGGTAGAGTGGCAATTGGGAAGTGGTAGAGTGGCGGAAAAGTGATCGAGTGATCAGTGGTCGAGTGGCGATGGGGAAGTGGTAGAGTGGTAGAGTGGTAGAGTGGCGGAAAAGTGATCGAGTGGATGGGGGAACGAGTGATCGAGTGGTCAAGTTGCGGAAGGAAGGGGTTCCCGGTCGCGCAGTTTCAGAACGATCCACTCCTCCAACACTTCTTGAAGAACGTGCCGGCACTTTTCCAGATTTTTCTCGCTCGCCCAGACGCCTTGGAAGCCGTGGATTTCGCCGAAGTAGGTCCGGTCCTCCAGAATCTTGTACTGGGCGCTGGACATGGCGGCATGTATGTAGGACGAGAGCGTCATATTCCCAGTTTAGCAGGGTTTGTCTGGAAAATCAACCGGTGATAGAGGGGTAATTGGGAAGTGGTAGAGTGGCGGAAAAGTGATCGAGTGATCAGTGGTCGAGTGATCGAGTGGAAGAACAGTTGAGAAAATTAAACATAACATTCGATAAAGGCCGCTGCCTCCTGGTGGCTGCGCTTCTTTCTTTGAGCGCTTCAGAGGCTTTTGCCTCGGTTCTTGGCCTTGGAGGCTACCACTCCTGCGCCGTTTTGAAAAACGGCGGACTGAAGTGCTGGGGGAATAATACCTATGGTCAGTTGGGCCTAGGGGACGTCGCAAATCGTGGGGACACTGCAGGAGCGATGGGCGGCAGTCTTCCCACAGTGCTTTTAGG
>JACQRQ010000248.1 GCA_016206405.1 Elusimicrobiota bacterium
AAGCTGAATCGACTTCCCCTCGATGAGCACCGGCTCAAAGGCCTGGATGCCCAAGCGGTGCAGCGTCGGAGCGCGGTTGAGCATGATAGGGTGCTTGGCCGTCACCTGCTCCAAGATATCCCACACTTCCGACCGGACGCGCTCAAAAATCCTCTTGGCGGCCTTGAGCGTGATGTTGTCCTTCTTCATGAGCTCGCGGATGATGAAGGGCTTAAAAAGCTCCAAAGCCATTTCCTTGGGCAGGCCGCATTGCCCCATCTCCAAATTGGGGCCGACCACCACGACGCTGCGGCCGGAGTAGTCCACGCGCTTGCCCAACAGGTTTTGCCGGAAGCGCCCCTGCTTGCCCTTTAAAATATCGGACAAGGACTTAAGCGGCCGGTTGCCGGCGCCGATGACCACTTTGCCGCGCGCCCCGTTCTCGATGAGCGCGTCCACGGCTTCCTGCAGCAGCCGCTTCTCATTATGAATCATGACTTCGGGAGCCCGCAGCGCCTCGATATGCTTGAGACGGTTGTTGCGGTTGATAATCCGCCGGTAAAGATCGTTTAAATCGGAGGTGGCGAAGCGGCCGCCTTCCAACGGCACCAGGGGACGAAGCTCCGGAGGAATCACGGGCAACACCGTCAAAATCATCCACTCCGGGCGATTGCCGCTGGCGGAAAATCCCTCCAAAATCCTAAGGCGGCGCGTCAAACGGGTCCTTTCCGTCTCGGACTGCACCAAATTGACTCTGCCCCGGAGCTCATCCGCCTCCTTCTTGGGGTCGACGTTCTCGAGAAGCTGCCGGATGGCGCCCGCGCCGATGCCCACCTTGAGCTTGGGATGCTCGGCTCTGGCCTTTTGGGCTTCCTCTTCCGTCAAAAGCTCTTTGGCCGAGAAAATTTTCCGCCCCGCGTTGTCCAGCAAATCCTCCAAAACCACATGATGGGCGTAATACACGACCCTCTCCAAATCCAGGGTCTTCATGTTCAAAATCAGCCCGACGCGGGAGGGGGTCTTCTTCAAAAACCAGATATGCGCCACGGGCACCGCGAGATCGATGGTCCCCATGCGCTCCCGGCGGACCTTGGCTTCGGTCACCTCCACGCCGCAGCGGTCGCAGACGATGCCCTTAAACTTGATCCAGCGGTACTTGCCGCAGGCGCACTCGTAATCGTGCGCCGGTCCGAAAATGCGCTCGCAGAACAGCCCGTCCCGCTCGGGCTTCAGCGTCCGGTAATTGATGGTTTCCGGCTTTTTGACTTCCCCGTAGGACCAGGAACGGATCTGCTCCGGGCTGGCGATGGAAAGCTGAATCGCGTCGAAATCCGAAAAATCAATCGCGGCAGCCCTTTTCTTGCGTTTCGTCGTTGAACCGGCCTTCTGACTCCCGAGTAAACCGATCATCAGCACCCCCCCCACGCATGTCCCAAATTCATGTCATGCCACCGCAGCCTGGCGGGGCGCTTTTTTGGATTTTGAAGCCGCTCCATTCTTGCCGGCGGCCGGCTTAAGGCTGAGCAAATCGACGTTCAAGCCCAAAGCCTGCAGCTCTTTGACCAGAACCTTGAAGGATTCCGGAATGCCGGGCTCTTGAGGGGGCTCGCCCTTGATGATGGACTCATACATCTTGGTGCGCCCCACCACGTCGTCGGATTTGACGGTCAAAAATTCCTGAAGGGCGTACGCCGCTCCATAGCCTTCGATGGCCCAGACCTCCATTTCCCCGAACCTCTGGCCTCCAAACTGCGCCTTCCCGCCCAACGGCTGCCGGGTGATCAAGGAGTACTGTCCCGTGGACCTGGCGTGAATCTTGTCCTCCACCAAGTGGATAAGCTTCAAGAGGTACATGACGCCGATGGTCACCGGCTCTTCAAAAGGCTGCCCGGTCCGGCCGTCGAACAGCGTGATTCTGCAGTCGTCGGTCGGCAGGTAGCGCTCCGGCACCCCGGCCTTGCGCAGCGACTCCTTGGCTTCCCGGACTTTGTCGATGATCTGGGACTCTTTGGCGCCGTCGAAGACGGGACAAATCATCTGCGTGTCCAGCACGCGCCCCGCCCAGCCCAGCGTGGTCTCCAGAAGCTGTCCCACGTTCATTCTGGAAGGAACGCTCAGCGGGGAGAGCACGACGTCCACGGGCGTCCCGTCGGGAAGGTAAGGCATGTCCTCCGCGGGAAGAATCTTGGCGATGACGCCCTTATTGCCGTGGCGCCCGGCCGCTTTGTCGCCGACCTGAAGCCGGCGTTTGCAGGCCAGGAAAACTTTGACCACTTTGTTGACGGTCACCGGAAGGTCGTCGCCGTGTTTGACGCTTTCCTTTTCGCGCGCCACCTCGTCCTGAAGCTTCTTTTCCAGCAAAGCGTAGTAGTACTCGACGCGCTGGCCCTCTTCCTTGGATTGCCGTCCCGGCGTCTTGTCCAGCTCCGCCAAGGCGTCTTTTTTCTTCGCCGCGAGCTCTTTGAGCTCGTGCTTCAAGCGGGAATCCAATGCCTGAAGCTGCTTGCGCTGCAGAGGCTTGGGACGCTTTTCCCTCCGGACGAAGACGCGGGTCGCGATCACCTTCCCGGTCACGCCCGGCGGCACTCTCAGGGAGGCGTCCTGCACGTCTTCGGCTTTCTTGCCGAAAATCACCTTCAAAAGCCTTTCTTCAGGCGAAAGCTGCTGCTCGCCTTTGGGGGCCACTTTGCCGACTAAAATATCTCCCGGGCGCACGATGGTCGAAGGGACCACGATGCCATTTTCATCCAGGTGCTCAAGGGCGTCGGCGCCGACATTGGGGATATCCCGGGTGATTTCCTCGGCCCCCAGCTTGGTGTCGCGGGCTTCCACCTCAAATTCCTGGATATGGATGGAGGTGAATGTGTCGTCTCGAACCAGCCTGTCCGAAACCAAAATGGCGTCCTCAAAATTATAGCCCTCCCAAGGCATGAAGGCCACCAGCAGGTTTTTTCCCAGGGCCAATTGGCCCTCGGCCACGGCCGAGCCGTCGGCGATGATTTCCCCGGCTTTGACCCTTTGGCCCGGGGCGACGATGGCGCGCTGGTTGACGCAGGTGTCTTGGTTGGAGCGGTCGTACTTTCGAAGCCAATAGACGTCCGGCTCCTTCGCCTCGTCGCTTTGCACGGCGATGAACCGCGCGGTCGAGCAAACGACTTTGCCGGCGCGCTTGGCGACCAGCGACGAGCCGGAATCCCTCGCGACCGCCGCTTCCACCCCCGTTCCGACGATCGGAGCTTCGGTCACCAGCAGCGGAACGGCCTGGCGCTGCATGTTGGAGCCCATGAGGGCGCGGTTGGCGTCGTCATGCTCCAAAAACGGTATCAGGGAGGCCGAAACCGACACCACCTGCATCGGGGAAATGTCCATGAAGTCTACCTTGGCGGGCTCCACCACCGGAAAGTCGCCGCGGTAGCGGCACAAAACGTTGTCCACGGCGAACCGGGATTTTTCCAACGGGACGTTCGCCTGCGCCACCACGACGTCGTTTTCCATGTCCGCGGTTAAAAAAACGACCTCATCGGATACCCGCCCTTTTTCCACGCGGCGGTAGGGAGACTCGATCAATCCCAGCGAGTTGACTTGCGCATACGAAGCCAGCGAAGTGATCAGTCCGATGTTGGGACCCTCGGGGGTTTCAATCGGGCAAATCCGTCCGTAATGGGTGAAGTGGACGTCTCGAACCTCGAAGCCGGCGCGCTTTCGGTTGAGGCCTCCGGGTCCCAGAGCGGAGAGCCGCCGCTTGTGAGTGAGCTCCGCAAGCGGGTTGATTTGGTCCATGAACTGCGAAAGCTGCGACGTCCCAAAAAACTTTCTCAAGATGCCCACGATGGGGGCCGTATTGAGCAGGGTCCGGGGCGTGAGGCCCGTCTTGTCCTGGACGCTCATCTTATCGCGCACCACGCGGGAAATCTGCGCCAGCCCCACGCGGATCTGATTTTCCAGGAGCTCTCCGATGCCGCGGACGCGGCGGTTGCCCAGGTGATCGATATCATCGGTCTCGATCACGCAGCGCTCCCCGTTGTGCTCCAAGCGGGTTACGCCGTTGTTCAAGGCGATCACGTGCTGCATCGTGACGATCAAGTCCGCGACCGTCAGCGTCCGCCGCTTGTCGGAAGGGAGAGGGAACTTCACGTCGTCGCGGTCCGCCAGCCTCTGCAGGAGGACCTTGAGTTTCTTGAATATCTTGTAGCGCCCGACGCGGCTTAAGTCGTACTTGCGGAGGTTCTTGAACACCAGGTTGTCCAGATACGTCTCGGCCTGCCCCGGAACCAGAAATTCCTGACCGCGGAGCTTTTTATAAATTTCCTGCTGCGAATCTTTGGCGCCCTTGAAATTGTCGCGCCTTAAAGTCTCCAGAATGGTGGGATCGTCCTGATCCGGATTGCCCGCCAAAACCCGAATCGAATCCGTTTTTTTCTCAAGCAGCCGGCGAAAAGCCTCGTGCGTCACCATCTGGCGGGCTTCCAGCAGAATCTCCCCCGTGGCCTTGTCGACCACGTCCTCGGCCGCGACGCGGCGCAGGACGTTTTCCTGGTTGGCTTCGGAAACGTCGACTTTCTCAATGGGATAAAAAATCTTCAGCAGCTCCGCGTCGGTCTCGATGCCGCACGCCCGCAAAAAGGTGGTCGCGGCGAATTTTTTCTTGCGGTCGATGCGGACATATAAGGCGTTGTTTAAATCAAACTCGAACTCTATCCACGCGCCGCGATAAGGGATGATGCGGGCGAAATAAAGCGCCTTGCCCAAGGAGGAAATTTTCTTTTCCTCGTCTTCCTCGAAAATAATTCCGGGCGAGCGATGCAATTGGCTGACGACGACGCGCTCGGCGCCGTTGATGATGAACGACGCGTTTTCGGTCATCAAGGGAAGGTCGCACAAAACGACCTCCTGTTCCACGATCTCCTTGAGCTTGCCGCTCGGCTGGCGGGAGGAAAGCCTTAAGACGACCTTGAGCGGGGCGGCCCAGGTGCCGTCGTGAATGCGCGCGTCTTCGACGGAAACATAGCGCGGGTCCGCGATCTCATAGCGCACGAAGTCAAGAACCATGCTGCCGTCCACGTTTTCCAAAGGAAACACGTCGAAGAAAACGCCCTGCAGTCCTTGTATCTTGCGCTCCGCCGGAGGGACGCCGCGCTGCAAAAAGTTCGTAAAGGAGTGCTGCTGCATCTCCAATAAATCGGGCAACTTCAGGATTTGCGCAATCTTCGCGAAATTATGCTGTTTCAATGGGTTTCCTCCGTATTCCGGCGTCCGTTCGCCGGGCGACTGGGCAACGGCCCCCGGATCCTCCCGGGCGGCGGCATGCGCCGGGCCGGCGAGTTCAGCTTATTTCAACTCGACTGTCGCGCCCGCTTGGGCGAGCTTGGCTTTCCAATCTTCGGCTTGAGCCTTGGGCACGCCGTCTTTGACGGACTTGGGCGCGGCCTCCACCATATCTTTGGCTTCCTTAAGCCCCAGCCCGGTGATCTCGCGCACCACTTTGATCACCTGGATTTTTTTATCGCCCGCGGAAGTCAAAACGACGGAATACTCCGTTTTTTCTTCAGCCGGCGCGGCGGCGGCGGCGGCTCCGCCCGCCCCCGATGGCGCCTGAACCGCGACCCCGGCGGCGGCGGCTTTTACGCCGAATTTATCTTCAATGGCCTTGACCAAATCCGCGAGTTCCATGACGCTTAAATTGGAAATGGCGTCCACGATTTGATCTTTATTCAAGGTACCGGTAGTCATTTTCCCTCCATCTCCGAATTATTTCTTATTCGTCTTGACGGCCGTTAAAACGGACGCCAAATCGCGGATCGGCGCCTGCAAAACCCCGGCGATTTGACTCACGCAAGAGTAAAGCGATCCCGCCAGCTTCGCCAGCAGTTCCTGCCGGCTGCCCAGTTTTGAGAGCCGGTTGACCTCCTCCGGGGCGAACCAGCGCCCCTCCAAAAATCCCGCCTTGAGGATCAGCGCCGGCTCCTGCTTGGCGTACTCGATGAGGACTTTGGCCACGCCGGCGGCGTCGCTGGAGCGGCCGAACACCAACGCCACGGGTCCTTCAAACAAATTCACTTTCGCGTTCTCCATGCCCGCCTCTTTGAGGGCATGGTGCGCGATGCTGTTTTTGACCACCTGATAACGCGAGGAAAACGGTTTCAGCTTCAACCGGAGATCCTGAAGATGCTGGAATTTGAGCCCCTGAAAGCCGGTGAAATAAACGTGCGAAGATTCCTTGAAGGTTTCCGCCAAACCGGATGATTTTTGTTTCTTTGCCGCTCTTGTCGATTTCATAGCTTTGACCCTAGAACTTAATCTCCAATCCGCAGCCGAAGGATACTCCTTTAACGAAGGCCGCCTCCGCCACGAGGCTCTCCCTGGAAGTCCACTGATACCGGACGCCCAAAAATGGACTCACCCCGTCCTCGATGCCGCCGGCGGCGGAGCCGTCCGCGAAGTCCGACAGATGGGTCTGAATCCTTTGCCACCGCACCCCGCCGTAAGGCTCCCAATCGGCGAAGCGATGGCTGGCCTCAAAAGCCAATTGGTATTGATAAAGATCCAAACGATGATCGATGCTTTTGCCCCCGAGAGAGCCCTGCGTCAGACGGCTGAAAAAATAACGCGAGCGCGCCATGGCCGCGTCCAGCGCGATGGCCGGCATCACGGGGGTGTCGGGATGCAAGACGGCTCTCATTCCCGCCCCATAAGTCCAGCCGATGCGCTCGCCCGAGAGCGTGTTGGTCACGGTGGCCGAAGGCACATGCAGCGCGTACTTGCCGGCCCCCGCGAGCGCGTAATACTGAATTTGCTCCCAAGGCTGAATCACCCATTTTAAAAACAAGCCGCCGCCGTCGCCCTCGCCTTTGACGTCGCCCCCGGATTGGCTGGCGTACACGACCGAGCTGCTTTTGGACACCGCGCTGCCGGAGCCGTTGAGCGCGAAATTCAAGTCCTGCCCCGCCGAGCCCTGGTAATAGACGATCACCTTCGATGACCCCTCGGGCATTTGCCGCGCCGAGGTCATCAATGCCTGAGCCCGCGCATCCTTGGTCCAAAAAGCGCCGGAAAAAAGCGGCAGGATGACGATTAAACGGCGAATCCACCGATGACGGAGCATTCAACAGACTTTTCCCTTCATGAATGATGGCCAGGGAGGACCAGCAGCGACCTACTCTTCCAACACCGGATTGGGTGTCAGTACCATCAGCCCTGACAGGCTTAACTGCCGAGTTCGGAATGGGATCGGGTGTTTCCCTGTCGGAAATGCCACTGGCCCACCGTGGCCATCATGCAAGTTTTTTTCTTCTTATTGATCGAAGTATATGGTCAAGCCTCACGGCCGATTAGTACCGGTTCGCTCAACGCCTTACGGCGCTTACACGTCCGGCCTATCAAACGAGTGGTCTTCTCGTGGCCTTTAGTCTTCGATGGTTGCCCATCTTAGAGGGGAAACCTAATCTTGAGGTGGGTTTCACGCTTAGATGCTTTCAGCGTTTATCCCATCCGAACACCGCTAACCAGCGCTGCCCTTGGCAGGACAACTGGGACACGGGAGGTTCGTCCAACCAGGTCCTCTCGTACTATGGTCAGATCCTCTCAAGTTTCCTACGCGCATAGTAGATAGAGACCGTCACTCTGTTGCTTCCCGGACGCCTACAGACTCCGGTACTAACCCTTTCGGGCGGCCCGGACGTTTCCGCCGGACTCTGCATGTTGCCATGCAGTTCGGACTATATCTTCACCCGGCTTTCGCCGGGGCCTGGCGTATAGTCTCTGAGGATCCCAACTTCAATGCCTTGATCCGTTAGCATCTTGTTGGTTTCCTGCGGATTGTCCAGCGCTTATCTAAGGCGCTGGGTTTCCCCGCATACAGCCAAGTTTACATGGCCGCGACTTATTTCCTTACGCGGCCAAGTACCACGGCGCTTCCGCGCCGAGGTATAGACAGCAAGTTCTCTACTGTCTCACGACGTACTGAACCCAGCTCACGTACCGCTTTAATGGGCGAACAGCCCAACCCTTCCCACCTGCTCCAGCGGGAGGATGCGATGAGCCGACATCGAGGTGCCAAACCTG
>JACQRQ010000022.1 GCA_016206405.1 Elusimicrobiota bacterium
TGCCTTTTGTCAACAGTCAGACGGGTACCTTGTGCTCGGCGAGGTTTTGGCTGACTGGGTGGGTCTAACGCCTGGCTGAACGGCCGCGGCCATTAAGCCATTCCTCGTGGCCGCCGTCCGCTCTAGCCATTGTTAGGCAACACTCCAGGCTTATCGAGCTCTTGCGACAGGGCGGGCGATGATGCGCCCGAGTTCCGGACTCGAGGTTCCGAGCGCCAAATGAGAGCGCACAAGCAGATCGATCGAAACCGAAGAATCTGCCGCCTCCATCTTCGCAACGCGGCTCTGGCTGGAATGAATGATTTTGGCGACTTGGATCTGCCCCATCCGCCGCTTAAGCCGCTTTGCTCGCAGACTCTGTGCCAACTTAAGCTTAAACTCGATGAACGCAGCATCCTCGTTTGAAAGCCCCAAGAATTCCTGGGCGCCTCCGACCCGCCAGCCCTTAGACTCCAGCTTCTTTCGTTTGGCCTCATTCATCTTCGTATCTCCTAAGTCTGTCTTTGCAAACGCGAATAACTTCCTTCGGTGTTTTGCCCGTCTTCTTCTTAAAGACCTCAGCGATTACGACCGCATCCGGGTCCACCCGATAGACGATGCGCCACTTCACTAACTCATCCGTGATCCGAAGTTCATGGCAGCGTGAACCTATAGACGGCATCGGTCGCGACTGTGGCATTTCCAGATTCTCTCCCTTCTGGAGACGCCTCAAAAGAAATCCCGCTTCAAGGCGAGCTGCCTGGGAGAATGGCGGAGTCTTCACCTCCCCGTGCAACCAAGCCAACGGCTTATCAGCGGGGCTCATCCTCTAGTAGTATATGTCGAATATGACATAATGTCAATAGGCGCAATGTTTACCTAACGCGGACGATCTGCGGCGGCTATTAGGATTCTCATCACCGGCCGCCGTCCGCAGAATCGAATGGTTAGGCAGATCCTCATAGCTTCTGTTCTGAAAGTCGGCGTATCCGGTTCAATGTCTTTTGAAAACTTCCGTAGATTTTGACCTTTGCTCCGTATCGCAGTTGATGAGATGCAATATATTCGGCGGCGGGAAGCAGCTCCGGCATAATGGGACGAATTACATTCGGCTCCTTTTCAATCTTCTCTAGAATGGTCCCAAGAAAACAGCTCGCAGCGTCCGAGGCCCAATCTCCCGCGAGCACCCGATCAGACATTACATGATCCATAAAGCTAAGCATGTAAAAACGGAACGGCACCGGCGGCATTATTCTGAGCTCAGCCGCACGCTCAATCACGACCCATTCAAACACCCGCGCACCATCTTCTCGCGATTTGCCAAAAAAATTCTTCCGTGCGTAAGGCCCATCCAAATCCTTTGGACAGGCAGCCCAGTCTGCTTCCGTGGGAATCTTGGAGCTTGCGTTCATATGCTGCCTAACGGATAGGGTTTTATCCGTCATGCTTGCGCACGACGGATAAAACCCTATCCGATCTCCTTGCCGAAGACTTCCTTGTAGAGGAATAGGAGGGCGTGCAGCGCCTGGTTCTGGGTGGAAGCGCTGACGTGCGCGTCAACCGCCAGCATCGAGAGGAACCGCCCGATCTCGGCCTCCCCGAGTTCTTCCGGTCGTGGTCCGGCGTGCTGGGTGAAGCGCCGAATCCAGCCGATATAAGCTTCTTCGGTGTTCGGGCTCAGATCGCGGGACCGGACCGCTTCGTGGACTCGCTCAAGAAGGTCGGAGGGAACGATGTTCTTGGGGCGTATTTCTTGGGCCAGTTCGACCCTCTCCCCAGCAAAGAGGGCCGGCAGACGCGCCGGCATGTCGCCCCCGTGGGGGACGCTCCAATACTTCTCCGGGCTATGCCAGCGCCGGCCGTCGATGGTCTTGATCTTGGCGACGCGCTCGGGGGAGAAGGGCAAGCGGACGATGAGCCGTCCCTCCGTGCCGGGCGTGATCTGAATAGGGTCCGTTGTCTCTTCCATGCGAAAGTAACGTAACAGTGTCAGCAACTGTCTATGGCACTGCCTTCCTTTTTGTCAACGAATCGGCAGGGCTAAGGGGAGGCGGACATGCCGCCGGCGAGGCCGAGCTCAATGCTCCTGAGAAGGTCGTTTAGGTCCGGCGGTTTGGCGATGTAGCGCGACGCGCCCAAGGTCAGGGCCTTCTCAAGGGTCTCCGCCTCTCCCGAGCCGCTCAGCACGATGACCGGAAGGTTGGGCCGGCTCATGCGCGCGACCTGAAGAAACTCCAAGCCCCCCATCTTGGGCATTTCGAGGTCCAAAATGACCAAGCCGGGGGAGGAGTCCCGCACCGCCTCCAACGCGGACAAGCCGTTGTCGGCCGTCAGCACCTGGTAGCCCTTCATTTTCAGAAAGCGCTCCAGCATATCCCGGATATATTTCTCGTCATCGACGACCAATATCTTATCGGTCATTGAATTTGACCATCTCCCCTCGGCGGAAGGCGCGTCAGTAAAATGTAAGTGATTTAAGTTACAAATAGATTGCGGAAAAAATTCGCGCCGCGCCGCAAAA
>JACQRQ010000249.1 GCA_016206405.1 Elusimicrobiota bacterium
ACCGGGCCCCGGCCAAGGTTCAGAGCGCTTTGCTGGAGGCGATGCAGGAGCGCCAAGTCACCATCGGCAACGAAACCTACCCGCTGCCGGAGCTTTTCATCGTGCTGGCGACTCAAAACCCCATCGAGCATGAAGGCACTTATCCTCTTCCGGAAGCCCACATCGACCGGTTCCTGCTCAAATTGAAGATCACCTACCCGACGAAAATCGAGGAGAAAGAGATTTTGGAAAGATCCTCCAAGACGGAGAGCACCCGGCCCAAAAAAATCATTTCGCCGGAAAAATTGCTGCGCTCCCAGAAAATCGCCGAAGACATCTACATGGATGAGAAGATCAAGAATTACATCATCGAGCTGGTGTTCGCCACCCGGGAACCGGAGGCGCACGGCCTCCCCAAGCTCAAATCCCTGATCCAATACGGCGCGAGCCCCCGCGCGACCATCGCTCTCACCCGGGCATCGAGGGCCCTCGCGTTTCTAAACGGACGGGGCTACGTCACCCCGGAGGATGTCAAACTCATCGGCCAGGACGTCCTGCGCCACCGCATTTTAATCAGCTACGAAGCCGAGGCCGAAAACGTCCAGACCGACGAAATCGTGAAAACCCTGTTCGAAACGATCGAGGTCCCTTGATGCCCTCCCGCTTTTTCACTCTACCACTCTACCACTCTCCCGCTGCTTAATATGCTTCCCTCCGAGGTTCTGGCCAAAGTCCGGCATATCGAAATCCGCACCGGCAAGCTTGTCTCCGAAACTTTCGGCGGCCAATATCACAGCGTGTTCAAGGGCCGGGGCATGGAATTCTCCGAGGTGCGCGAATACGAGCCCGGCGACGACGTGCGCTCCATCGACTGGAACGTCACCGCCCGCATGGGACGGCCCTTCATCAAGCAATTCGTGGAGGAAAGGGAACTGACGCTGCTCATCGCCTGCGACCTTTCCGATTCCCAAGCCTTCGGCACGCTGGATAAGCTGAAAAAAGAGATCGCCGCCGAGTTGGCCGCCGTGCTGGCCTTCTCCGCCCTCCAAAACAAGGACAAGGTGGGCCTGTTTTTGTTCACCGACCGGGTGGAGAAAATCGTCCCGCCCAAGAAGGGACGCCAGCACGTGCTGCGCCTCATCCGCGACTTGCTTGCCTTCGAGCCCGCGCATAGACGCACCGACATCGGAAACTCTTTGGACACCATCAATCGCGTCGTGCGGAAAAAATCGATTTTGCTTTTGATCTCCGATTTCATCGACGACCGCTTTGAGAAGGTCTTCCGGCGCACCGCCAAGAAGCACGACCTCATCGCCATCTGGATCCAAGACCCGAGGGAAACCCGGCTGCCCAGGCTTCCCGCGTTGCTGCAGCTTGAAGACAGCGAAACGGGCGAGCGCTTTCTGCTCGACGGCCGTTCAGCGCTCATGCGCGAGCGCTACCACCACTGGAAAAACCGGGAGCAGGAGCGGCTGGAGCGCCTGTTTAAGACCTCCGGCGCCGATTTCATCCGGATCGACACCCATCACTCCTATATCGATCCCATCGTTAAATTCTTCAAGCAGCGCGAACGCAGATTCCGCCGATGAAAGGGGGAGTCACGAGCGTCGAGATGCAGCCGCAAAAGACGGAAGTAACGCTGGCCAGTCCCGTCAAAATAAAAGTCACCGCGCGAATTCCCAAAGACCACTCCCTGTCTTTGCCGGCGGAACAGAGGGAAATGCCGGATTTTGCGGTCACGGAGGTGGCGGCCGGCGCGAGCCGCATCCAAAATGAGCAAGCCATCCAAGAGTTTGATTTGACGGTCCTGCCCCTGGGCCTCGACGATGTGACCCTGCCCGCTCTTAAATGGGAGCTCGCCGCGCCGGACGGCTCGACGGCGACTTTGACCAGCCCGCCCGTCAAATTCAAAGTCTCCGCGGCCGCCGCGCCGGCGATGCCGGGCCCTGAGCCCCAACTGCGCGCCATTCGTCCGCCGTGGAGCGCGGGCGCGGGACCCAACTGGCTTGTTTGGACTGGCTTGGTTCTGCTGGCCGCCCTGGCGGTTTGGGCGTGGCGGCGCTTGCGCAAAAAATCAAGCTCCCGGTGCTCGGCTTTGAGCCTGGACCTCCGGCCGGCCGACGAGATCGCTCTCGAAAAACTCAGCGAGCTATTGGCGTCGGGACTTTGGGAAAAGGGGCAACTCAAGCCCTTTTTCAATCAACTCGCCGACATTTTGCGGGAATATTTGGAGCGGCGCTTCGGCATTCCCGCGCTGCGCCTGACCACCGCGGACCTCCTGCGCCATCTGCGCCAAGCCGAGATCGACCCGGCCGCCTGCGCGGCGATCAAGCAAATCGTCCAGGAGTGCGACCTGGTAAAATTCGCCAAAGTCCTTCCCGGCGACGCCGATAAGGACGACGCCTGCGAAAGTTTGCGGGAGCTTGTTGATAAAACCCGCCTGAGGCCCGTGGTCCAAGAAGTCCGCCCTGGGCCGGGAAGCATGAAAGGATGAACGCCTTCGCCAACCCCGGATGGCTATGGACGGCTCTCCCCGCGCTCGGCGTCTTCGCTTTCTACCTCGCCTCGACCCGCCGCAAGAGCGGGGCGCTGAATTTTCCGGAAGTCAGGATGCTTAAAGAAGTTCCGCCCAGCGCCGCCGTGCGTTTTTTCCAATGGACCCCGGACCTCTTGAAGATAGCGGCGCTGGCGCTAGCCATCGTCGCTCTGGCGCGGCCCCAACGGGTCTGGCGCCAAGCCTTCGACACCGGCGCGGGAATCGACATTCTTCTGTGCGTGGACACTTCAACGAGCATGCGGGCGCTGGACTTCAACCCCGACAACCGCCTGGACGCGGCCAAGCGCACCATCCGTGAATTCATCAAATCCCGGATCGAGGACCGCATCGGCGTCGTCGTTTTCGCCGGTTCGGCCATGCTCCAATGCCCTTTGACCACCGATTACGGCGCGCTGTTGGATTTCCTCGACGCCGTTGAAATCGGCATGACCAAAACCGACGGGACCGCCATCGGCGACGCCCTCGGCGTCAGCCTCAACCACCTGCAAAACAGCCCCGCCGAGAGCAAGGTGCTCATCCTTCTGACCGACGGCCGCAACAACCAGGGGGAGATCGACCCGTTGACGGCGGCCAAAGCCGCCGCAAATCTGGGCATCAAAATTTACACCATCGGCACCGGCGCCAAGGGCCAGGCCCTCTACCCCGTGGACGATCCGCTTTTCGGACGGCGCCTGGTGCCCATGCCCGAAGATCTCGATGAAAAAACGCTGCGCTACATCGCCGCCGCAGCCCAAGGAAAATATTTCCGCGCGACCACATCCGGGGAACTTAAGAGCATCTACGCGGAGATCAATAAGCTGGAAAAATCCAAAATAAAATTGCCGGAAATCACCCTGCGGAAGGATTATTATCCCTATTTCCTCACTCCGGCCCTGCTTCTGCTGTTTTTGGAGTTGATCCTGACCCGGACCGCGCTGCTGAGGCTGCCATGAATCTTTTTGCCCATCCGGACGCGCTTTTGCAAATGCTCCTCGCCGCAGTTTTGACGGCGGCCTTCCTGCTTTACTGCCGCAGCCGCAAGCAAAACGCCCTGGCGCTATGGAGCCATCCGCGCGCGCTGCAGCGCCTTGCCGACGCCGGCTTGCTCCAGCGCCAACGATGGAAGCTCGCTTTCTCACTGGGCGCGTTGGCGATGTTTTTTCTGGCGCTGGCCGGACCGCAGTGGGGGGTAAACCTCGTGCAATCCCAGACCAGCGGCGCCCATGTGATTATCGCCGTCGACGTCTCGTTGTCCATGCAGGCCCGGGATTTCAAGCCCAACCGCATGGAAAAAGCCAAGACTTTGCTGTCCAACCTCATCGATCAACTGCCCGGAAACCGCGTCGGCATTCTCGTGTTCAGCGGCGAGCCCCACATCCAATGCCCGCTCACCCACGACGCCGCCGCCGCTAAAATGTTCTTAAACGCCATTCACGCCGGCATGGTCCCGCAGCCCGGAACGGCCGTCGGGAAAACGATCCGCTTCGCCGCCGAGATCTTGGCGCGATACCCCGGGCAGAAAGCCCTGGTGCTTTTGACCGACGGTGAGGATCACCGGACGCAGCCGCTTGAGGCCGCGGAAGCCGCCGCCGCCGAGGGCATTCATATTTATCCGATAGGCATAGGCACGGCGGAAGGCGAGCCGATTCCGCTCTTGGACGGCGCGGGCAACCTTCTGGGCTACAAAAAAAACAAGAAGGGGGAAACCGTCGTCAGCAAATTGGCGGAAGGGGATTTGACCAAAATCGCCGAAGCCTCCCGAGGCGCGTACTACCGGGCCTCCGATTCGGAGAGCGAGGTGGAGGAAATTTCCCGGGCCATCGCGCAGCTTGACAAAAGCAAATTTCAGGAACGAAGCCTGCAGCGCTATAAAAACCGGTACCAATTTCCGCTTTTCCTGGGAGTTTTGTTCCTGTTGATCGAGATGCTGAGTCCGGAAACCCGAAAAAGCATGCCTCTCTTCGCCGCTTTCCCGCCGCGACTCGGCCGGAAAAGGGCGCCTCCTGCCGGTTTGAAAATCCCGGGCGCGGGCGGGGGCAACGGCTTGCCGCGCCGCGCCGGGACGCTCGCCCTCGCGCTTCTTTTCCTGCCGTCCGCGGCGCCGCCGGCGCGCGCCCAGTCCTCCGAGCGCCTGATCAACGAAGGCAACAAGGCTTACCACGGGGAAAAGTATGAACAGGCCCTTGAGCTTTTCGACAAGGCTCTGCAAAAAGACGCCACGTCCGACAGCGCGCAATTCAACCGCGCGGCCGCTCTTTACAAGATGGCCGAATACGAGCAGGCCCAGGCCGGTTTGGAAAAAATCCTTCCCTCCAAAAAGCTCCGCGACAAAGAGGACGTGCACTATAACTTAGGCAACGCGCTCTACCGCCTGGAACGCTATCAGGACGCGGCCGAACAGTACAAGCAGGCCATCCGCCTCTCGCCCGGCCGGGCGGAAGACGCCAAGCACAACCTCGCTCTCGCGCTGCGCCGGATCAAGACGGACCCAAACCAGAAAAAAAACAAGGAGGATAAATCCAAAAACCGGCGCAAGGAAGATCAAAAACAGGACAAGGATGGCAGTAATAAGGACCAGAAAGGCGGCATGTCCCGCGAAGACGCCCAAAGAATTTTGCAGCGCCTGAGGGAAAAGGAAAAAGAGAAGTCGGCCGGGGACCCGGACAGGATGAACCGCATTCGCCAAGGGCCCTCCCAAGGCTCCCGAACGGAGGAGGACTGGTGATGCGAAAAACCTCCCTGCGTCCGGCTGCGGCGCTCCTTTGCCTGCTGGCGTCCGCATGCCTGCCTTCAGCCGCCGCGCAAGAAATCCAAATCAGCGCCTCCGTGGACAAAGAGACCGTCAGCCTCAACGACCAGA